>NZ_JAZHLI010000007.1:0-130043 GCF_036549475.1 Aurantimonas sp. A2-1-M11
CGGAGCGCCGGAGGCGAGCCGTTCGCACACATATCGGAGGGTCCGCCTCCGGCGCTCCGCTGCCCGCCCGGGCAGCCGACGAGCCGCCCCGCCGCTTTCGGCCGGGCACCCTAACAACCGGGGCGCCGCGCGCCGCCGGGCGCGTCCTTGCGCCGGTGCAGTTCGGGCGCCCGTGCAGCCTCGGCGCCTGTGCAGCCCGGGGCGCCTGGGCGCTGCCGGGCCTATGCCAGGAAATCCGCCACGGTGCGGCGCAGGTCGGCGGCCCGGTCGATCCAGCCATCCATCTGCAGGAGCCCATGGATCATCCCCGCCTCGCGCCGCTGGGTCACCCGCCCGCCGGCCACGACCAGCCGGGCGGCGAACGCCTCGCCCTCGTCGCGCAGCGGGTCGTGCTCGCAGGTGACGACCAGCGCACGCGGCAGGCGCGACACATCCGGCGCCAGGAGCGGCGAGGCGGACGGAGTGTGGCGGTCCGCGATGGCGGGCACGAACAGGTCGTTCTCGTAGGCGAGCGATCTTCGCGTCATCACATGGCCGCTCTCGCCGGCCAGCGACGGCCAGCGGCGGTCCGGCCGCAGATCGGTGTTGGGATAGAGCAGCACCATCGCCTCGGGCGCGCCGCCCGCATCGCCCGCGTCGCGCAGCGCCAGCGCGACGACGGCAGCCAGCAGCCCGCCGATGGAATCGCCGCCGATCGCCACGCGCGCCGGATCGCAGCCGAGGTCGGCCGCCCGTGCCAGCAGCGCCCGCGTGGCGGCCAGGCAATCGTCCTGGGGGGCGGGATGGGGATGCTCGGGCGCCAGCCGGTAGTCGACCGAGGCGATCGCCCGGCCGGTCGCCGCCGCCAGCTGGCGCAGCGGCACGTCGTGGCCGTCCAGCGAGCCCGCCATGGCCCCGCCGCCATGGTACCAGACCAGGAGCGTCGGCACGGCGACGCCCTGCGGGCGATAGAGCCGCACGCCGATGGCGCCGCCCGGCCCCGGCACGGTCAGGTCCTGCGCCGACACGCCTTCGGGGGGTGCGCCCGAATAATCGGCCATGGCCCCGGTCATGGCGCGGGCCTTCGCCAGTTTCCGGGCGGCGCTTTCAGGCGCCACCTGCACGCCCGCCTTGCGCGCCAGATCGTCGAGCACGGCCTTGGCCTGGGGGTCGAGCATGGTCAGAGCCACCGCCGCTTGCGGAAATAGGCCAGCAGCCCCAGGGCCAGCGTCGCCATGAAGCTGATCGCGATCGGATAGCCATAGGGATGCTGGGTCAGCGGCATGTTCCAGTCGGAGATCTCGGGATTGAAGTTCATGCCCCACAGCCCGGCGAAGAAGCTCAGCGGAATGAAGATCGTCGAGATGATGGTCAGGAGGTTGATCACCTCGTTGGTCTTGGCCGCCGACAGGGTCATGTGCAGGTCGATCAGCCCCGAGGCCGTGTCCCGATAGGTCTCGTTGGTGTCGATCAGCTGGTCGGCATGGTCCTGCACGTCGGCGAAATAGACCCGCGTCTCGGGCCGCAGCCAGGGCCGGTCGAGCCGCAGGATGACGCCCAGCGCGTCCCGGGTCGGCCGCAGCCAGCTTTTCAGGCCCAAGAGTTCGCGGCGCAGGCCGTGCAGTTCCCGCACCTGGTCGCCGACGACGCCCGCGAGGATGTCGTCCTCGAGCCGCTCGACCCGGCCGATCTGCCCGTCCACCACCGGGAAATACGCGTCGATCACCGCGTCGATCAGGGCATAGGCCAGGTAGTCGGCATGGCCGGCCAGGAGCCGCGGCGCCCCCTTGGCGATGCGCTGGCGCACCGGCTCGAAGCTGTCGCCGGCGCGTTCCTGGAAGGTCAGGACGAACCCTTCGCCGAAGAACAGCGACAGCTGCTCGCTGCTGCCCTCGCGGTCCAGCATGCGCATGACCACGAAGGCGTGGTCCGACTGGACCTCGCATTTCGGCCGCTGCTCGGTGTCGACCACATCTTCGAGGGACAAGGGATGCAGGCCGTAGGCGTCGCCGATGGCGCGGATCGCGGCGATGTCGGCGAGGCCCGAACAGTCGATCCAGACGAGCGGCCATTCGCCCCGCAGCGCCAGCGCCGCATCCACCGTGACGTCCCGGCGGTACAGGCTCTCGCCGCCGCCCAGCGCCACGACGCTGATCACCGAGGCTTCGGCCTGCGGATCGGCTTCCAGCGTTCCGGGCGGTGCCCCGACGGCGGACCGCCGGGCCTTGTCCTTGCGCCGGCGCCTGCCGCCGGCAATCTTGGTCAGCTTCATGGGTCTCTCTGCTGTCGTTCCGGCCCGTCAGGGCGTCAACGCAGCGAGATAACGCGCGGCTGCCGGATCGACAGGCGCGCCGTCGTGGCGGGCCGGCTCAGCCCTTGCCGCCGAACACCCGCTTGGGCCGGAACGAGCCTTCCTCGACCGAGCCCAAGGCGATCAGCCGGCCATGGCCGGTGGCATAGGCCTCGTCGCAGAAGGCCGGCGCGTCGCGCCCGCGCAGCAGCACCGGGTTGCCGGACAGGACGCGGCTGGCCTGCTCGTCGCTCAGCATCACCTCGTAGAGGTCCGACAGGGCCGATTCCGGGCTGACCAGATATTCGTCCAGCGGCTGGAAATCGACCACCCGCGGCCGCGCACCGGATTCGATCGCCTCGGCGTCGAGCACCTCCATGCCCTCCTCGGCCGCCGCCTCCAGCTCCGCCAGCGGCACCAGGTCTCCCTCCCCGAACGCCCCGACCGACACCCGCCGCAGCTCCACCACATGGCCGTAGCAGCCCAGGTCGCGGCCGAGGTCGCGGGCGATGGCGCGCACATAGGTGCCCTTGCCGCATTCGGCCTCGAAGATCGTCGTGTCCGCATCGGGCATGTCGACGATCTCCAGCCGGTGGACGACGACGGTGCGCGGCGCGATCTCCACGATCTCTCCCTCCCGCGCCAGGTCATAGGCCCGCTCCCCGGCGATCTTGATGGCCGAGAAGTTCGGCGGCACCTGGGTGATCTCCCCGGTATAATCGGCCAGCAGCTCCTCGATCTCGGCCCGCGACGGCCGCGCCTCGGACGAGTTGACCGCCGGGCCCTCCGTGTCGTCGGTGGTGGTCTCGGCGCCCCAGCGCACGGCGAAGCGATAGACCTTCCTTCCGTCCATGACGAAGGGCACCGTCTTCGTCGCATCACCCAGCGCGATCGGCAGCATGCCGGATGCGAGAGGATCCAGTGTGCCGGCATGGCCGGCCTTCTGGGCGAAGAACATCCACTTCATCTTCGCCACGGCCTCTGTCGAGCCCATGCCCCTGGGCTTGTCGAAGATGATCCAGCCATTGATAGGCCGGCCCTTCGGCTTCTTGCCGCGGCGTGCCATCAGCCGTTTTCCTTGTTGTCGTCATCCTCGTCATCAAGATCGCGAGCGACCTCCGGCGACTTGAGGAGCGCGTCGATCCGCGCGAAATTGTCGAAGGAGGTATCGGTGCGAAACCGCACCTCCGGCATGTATTTCATCTGTTTGAGCGCCGGGGTCAGCCGACCACGGATGAAGCGGGCGTTGCGGTTGAGCGCGTCGACGAAGGGCTTGGTCTCGGTCTGGCCGAGGATCGTCACATAGGCTGTCGCCAGCTTCAGATCCGGCGACATGCGCACTTCGGTGACCGACACGAGCGCCTTCTCCAGCAGCGGATCGTTGATCTCGCCGCGCTGCATCACTTCGGTCAAGGCGTGCCTGACCTTCTCGCCGACGCTCAACTGGCGCTGCGAGGGTCCGGAGGGTGAAGTTCGGGCCATATCCGAATCGTCCCGTCATTTCGATGAGTGGGCAAAGGATGCTCGCCGTTCCCGGCCAGCATGATGCATAAGGCACGGCGGGCGGGGATCGCTCCCCGCCCGCCGGCCAAACCAGTCGAGTCCGCGTCGCTCTACAGCGTGCGGGCCACGTGCTCGACGCGGAAGCACTCGATGACGTCGCCCTGGCGAATGTCTTCGTAGCGCTCGAAGGCCATGCCACATTCCTGGCCGCTCTGGACCTTGGGCACTTCGTCCTTGAAGCGCTTGAGCGTCTTGAGCGTGCCCTCGTGGATGACGACGTTGTCGCGGATGAGGCGGACGCCCGCGCCGCGCTCGACCTCGCCCTCGGTGACGAGACAACCTGCGACCTTGCCGATCTTGGTGATGTTGAACACCTCCCGGATTTCGGCATTGCCGATGAAGGTCTCGCGCCGCTCCGGCGACAGGAGGCCCGACATCGCGTCCTTCACGTCATCCACCAGGTCGTAGATGATGTTGTAGTAGCGGATCTCGATGCCCTCGCGGGCCGAAGCGTCGCGGGCCTGCTTGTTGGCACGCACATTGAAGCCAATGATTGCCGCGCTGGAGGCAGCGGCCAGGGCAACGTCCGACTCGGTGATCGCACCGGCGCCCGAATGGACGATCCGCGCGCGCACCTCGTCGGTGCCCAGGCTGTCGAGCGCGCCGACAATGGCTTCGATCGAGCCCTGCACGTCGCCCTTGATCAGCAGCGGGAATTCCTTGAGCCCCGTATCCTGCAGCTGAGACATCATCTGCTCGAGCGAACCGCGCTGGCCGGCATTCTTGGCGACCTGCTTCTCGCGGGCGAGCCGCTGGCGATAATCGGCAATCTCGCGGGCCTTGCCCTCGTTCTCGACCACGGCAATGCGATCGCCGGCGAGCGGGGTGCCCTGCATGCCCAGCACCTCGACGGGCGTCGACGGTGTCGCTTCCTTGATCTGCTCGCCCTTGTCGTTGATCAGGGCGCGCACACGGCCCCATTCGTCGCCAGCCACAACAATGTCGCCGATCCTGAGCGTGCCGGTCTGGACGAGTACGGTCGCGACCGGACCGCGGCCCTTGTCGAGCTGCGCCTCGATGACCGTGCCTTCGGCGGTTCGCTCCGGATCGGCCTTCAGATCCAGCAGTTCGGACTGGAGCAGGATTGCCTCGAGCAGCTTGTCGAGGTTAAGTCCCTTGGTAGCGGAGACCTCGACGTCGAGGACCTCGCCGCCCATGGATTCCACGAACACTTCATGCTGCAGGAGGCCGGTGCGAACCTTCGATGCGTCGGCGCCCGGCTTGTCGATCTTGTTGATAGCCACGATGATCGGGACACCCGCCGACTTGGCGTGATTGATGGACTCGATCGTCTGCGGCATGACGCTGTCGTCAGCTGCCACCACGAGCACCGCGATGTCGGTCGCCTGGGCACCACGGGCTCGCATCGCCGTAAAGGCGGCGTGGCCCGGCGTGTCGATGAAGGTGATCTTCTGACCGTCCTGCTCGACCTGGTAGGCGCCGATATGCTGGGTGATGCCGCCGGACTCGCCGGATACCACTGAAGTCTTGCGGATCGCGTCCAGCAGCGACGTTTTGCCGTGGTCGACATGGCCCATGATGGTCACGACAGGCGGCCGCGTCTGCAGCTTGTCGACATTGTCCTGAACGTCGAAAATGCCTTCCTCGACATCGGACTCCGCCACGCGGCGAACCGTGTGTCCGAACTCCGACGCTATGAGCTCCGCCAGATCCGCTTCGATGATGTCGCCCGGCTTCATCATCTGTCCCTGCTGCATGAGGAACTTGATGACGTCGACGGAACGCTCCGACATGCGGTTGGCGAGTTCCTGGATGCTGATCGTCTCTGGAATAATCACTTCGCGGGCAATCTTCTCTCGCGGCGTATTCTGCTGCGAGCGTTTGAACTTCTCCTGGCGGCGCCGGATCGACGAAAGTGACCGTCCCCGGGCACCGTCTTCGGCGGTCAGCGCCTTGTCGAGTGTCAGCTTGCCGCGACGGCGGCCCGCATCGCGATCCGGGCGGACCGGCTTGGGTGCCTCGGCGCCCTTGACCGGCCGACGAACGCCCGGACGAGCGCGCGCATCGTCGTCCTCGCCGGGCCGGCGACGGCCATCGCCGCGAGTGCGTGCGGCGGCAGCCTCGGCGGCCTCGGCGTCGGCCGGGGATGGTGCCGGGGCATTGGCGTCGGTCTTGGCTTGCGGTGCGCGGCGTTCGGCATCGGCTTCTGCCTTGCGGCGCGCCTCTGCCTCGGCCTCGAGCCGTGCGTTCTCTTCGGCCTGGCGGCGCTCGGATTCCTCGCGCTCGCGCTGGCGGCGTTCGTCATCGGCAACGCGCTTGGCTTCCTGTTCCTGGAACAGACGGCGATCCTCGGCTTCCCGCTGCTTGGCAAGTTCGAGCGCACGGCGACGGGCATCCATCTCGCGCGATGACAGATCGCTGAGCACGGCGCCCCGCGGCTGACGGCCACCGGCCGGCGCGGCAGGACGACGCTCGTCGCGGCCGGCCGGGCGACCACCGCCCTGCGTCGGACGCGCGCCAGCGGCTGTCTGGCCACCGCGACCCTGGGGTGCGGCACCCGTGCGGCCATCTGCCGGACGGGCCGTCGGGGTCGGTGCCGCAGGCGTCGGACGCGTTTCCGCGGGTGCAGCCTGTTTCGGTGCGGCAGGCTTTGCGGCCTCGGCGGCGGGCGCTTCCGGTTCGGCGGCTGGCGCAGCCGGTACAGGGATCTCCGCAGGAGCGTCGACTTCGGGAGTCGCCTTCGCCTCGGGAACAGGCTCGGACTTCGCCTCGACCGTCGGTTCCGGCTCGCTGGCGACCGGCGCCTTGGCAGCGAGCTCCTCGCCGGGCTTGGGACCAAGCTGGATCTGGGGCGGGCGTCCGCCCGCCTGCGGCGGCGTCGGCGGTGTGCTCGTCGGCGAGACGCGAGGCGACGTGGCGGCCGCCGGTGTCTCTGTCGGCGCGGCCGGCTGCGGTGCACGCGGCTTCAACCCAGCGGCGATCGCGGGCGATGCCTCGCGCTCCTCCGGCTTGGCGACCCGCCGCTTCTTGGTCTCGACGACGACGTTGTTGGTTCGCCCATGCGAGAAATTCTGCCGCACCGTCGACTGCTCGACGCCGCTGCGCTTCAAGGTCAGGGTCTTCTTCGTGCTAACGCTCAGCGTCTTGTCGTCGCCGGACTTGGTATCGCTCATCTACGCTTCCGCTTCCTGCGCGGGATCGAGCCCGCGCCCTTCATCTTGCCCGGAGCGTCGCTGTAAAGGCGCTCCCATGTCGTTCCCAGTATCAGTCACGACCCCGGCGGACCCTGGGGCCGCGCCTGAAACCGATCCGGAGCTTTCGCCCCGATACGTCGCGAGTGCTCGAAGGCACGTCACAGCAGCCGAGCCCGCGCCACCGGCAAGGATCGCTGCATGTATCACATTCCCTTGGCCAAAGGCCAAACCCAATTCGTCCGCTCCGAGCAGACGCAGGGATGAAATCTCCGCTCCACCGGTCCGCAGAACGGCGCGCCGCGCCGCATCCAGCTTGCGTATTCCGTCCGGTGCTGCATCGCTTGCATGGATCACCATGAGCGCGCGTCCCGACCGGATGGCCGTATCCACTTTGGTCGCACCGGTCACGAGCTGACCGGCCTTGCGAGCCAGACCGAGGGCGCCCAAGGCGGCCCTAGCCAGCAACCCGTCCACCTGGTCGCCGAGATCGGGTGGCCCGGCAACCTGTGCCCGGAACGCCCGGGCGAACAGCTTGCGACGGACTGCCTCGTCCACCAGGTTTCGGTCCAGAGAGACATGTGCTCCTCGACCGGGAAGTCGACGGCGCAAGTCCGGCACGACGGCCCCATCGGGACCACGCACGAAGCGGATGAGATCGGCAGGATCGCACGTCCGACGTGAAACGATGCACGTACGATCGTTCAATTCCACCTCCGCCTCGCCTGTGTCCTCCGTCATGCCGCTTCCCGGCGTGCCGCCCGCCTCAGACCGCCTGATCTTCTTCGACCGCCTCTGGCTCTTCTTCTTCCGGCCCGGCCAGATCCGCTTCGGTGATCCAGCCAGCGATCAAACGCGCCTGCAGCACCATCTGGTCGGCATCGGCGCGCGACACCTCGAAGGCAGACAATGCCCCAGGGAAGCGCGTCGTCTCACCGTTCTTACGCTCGGTCCAGCCGATCAGATCATCGGCCGCACAGCCGGCGAAGTCTTCCATCGTCTTGACGCCGTCCTCGCCCAGCGCGACCAGCATCGGCGTCGTCAGACCGCTAATCTGCCGAAGATCGTCGCTGACGCCCAACTCGACGCGCTTGGCGTCAAAATCTGCCTCGCGCCGATCGAGAAACTCGCGGGCGCGCTCCTGGATCTCAGAGGCCGTCTCGTCATCGAAACCCTCGATCGCAGCGACCTCGTCCTGGTCGACATAGGCGATTTCCTCGACGGTCGCGAAGCCTTCCGAGGCAAGAACCTGCCCCACCATCTCGTCGACGTTCAGGGCATTCATGAAGGTTTCCGACCGCTCGGCGAATTCCTTCTGGCGGCGCTCGGATTCTTCCTGTTCGGTCAGGATGTCGATGTCCCAGCCTGTCAGCTGCGAGGCGAGCCGCACGTTCTGTCCGCGACGACCGATCGCCAACGACAATTGGTCATCGGGGACCACGACTTCAATACGCTCGGCGTCCTCGTCGAGCACGACCTTGGCGACTTCGGCGGGCTGCAGGGCGTTGACGAGGAAGGATGCAGCATCGGGCGACCAGGGAATGATGTCGATCTTCTCGCCCTGGAGTTCGCCGACAACCGCCTGCACACGCGAGCCGCGCATGCCGACACAGGCACCGACCGGATCGACCGATGAGTCACTCGACGTGACAGCGATCTTAGCGCGCGAGCCCGGGTCGCGGGCAACGGCCTTGATGGTGATGATACCGTCGTAGATCTCGGGCACTTCCATGGTGAAGAGCTTCGCCATGAACTGCGGATGGGTGCGCGACAGGAAGATCTGCGGGCCCCGCTGCTCGCGGCGCACGTCGTAGACGAAGGCGCGAACGCGATCGCCATATCGGAAAAGCTCCCGCGGGATCTGCTCGTCGCGGCGGATGATGCCCTCGCCGCGGCCGAGATCAACGATGACGTTGCCGTATTCGACGCGCTTGACGGTGCCGTTGACGATCTCGCCGACACGGTCCTTGTACTCGTCGTACTGGCGGTCACGCTCGGCATCGCGAACCTTCTGGACGATGACCTGCTTGGCGGACTGAGCGGCGATGCGGCCAAAATCCATCGGCGGCAGCTGCTCGGCAATGAAGTCACCCGGCTCGGCGTCGGGATTCTTGTCCCGGGCGAGGTCGAGATAGATCTGGGTGTTGGGGTCCTCGACCTCTTCAACGACCTCGAGCAGCCGCTGCAGCTTCATCTCACCGGTCTTCTGATTGATGTCGACGCGGATGTTGGTTTCCTGGCCGTAGCGTGAACGCGCCGCCTTCTGGATGGCGTCGGCCATGGCCCCGATGACTATATCCCGATCGATCGACTTCTCCCGCGCGACAGCGTCCGCAATCTGCAGAAGCTCCAGCCGGTTCGCACTGACTGCCATTGTCTTCTCTCCTGACTTCGAACCGTCCACCGCCGTGAGCCGCAGCCAGTCCCATCATCGCTTCCGGCCGACCAGATTGGCGGCTTATGGCGTCCGGTCGACCTCGCGACCGGCTCGCGCCGCAGCACTCGGCTTACCTTCAGTTTTCACAGCAGGCGCAAAGGCCTGCCGCAGCATTCTAGTGTTCCGAGGCTCCCGCCCCATCGCCGTCGCCCACGTCCGGATCAACATCGCCCCGCGCCTTACGGGCAGCCTTGTCAGACTTCAGCGCTGCCGCGATCAAATCGTCGGTCAGGATCAACCGGGCCTCGCCGATGGCGTCGAAGGGAATCTCCACCGCGCCCGGCTCGCCCTCGGCCGGCTGGTCCCGCTCGACGGTAATCGCCTCGTCGCCAACGGCTACGATCTTGCCGCGGTAACGCTTGCGGTCGTTAACCAGACGGCTGGTCTCGAGCTTCATCAGGAAGCCGGCCCAGGTCTCGAAGTCGCCCTTGCGCACGAGCGGCCGGTCGATGCCCGGCGAGGACACCTCCAGATGATACGCCTTGTCGATCGGATCGTCGACATCGAGCACCGGAGAGATCGCGCGAGAGACCGCTTCGCAGTCCTCGACGGTCATCGTGCCGTCCGGGCGCTCCGCCATGATCTGGACAGTCATGCCGTTCAGACCAGAGGTGCGCACGCGCACCAGCCGATAGCCAATCTGCTCGATCGCCGGCTCGACGATCTCGGCGATGCGGCCCTCCAGTCCCTGTTCCTTCACGATGCGGTCAGTTTCGGTCGTCACGTTGCTCCGAGAGAACGGTTGCGGGCCCGGCGCCGGCCCAATTGATCGATCCGCGATGTGGATTGGCGTCGTCGGACGCGTAATCGACGAAGAACCGGACCCCCGGTAACAAAAAAGAGCGGGACCGGCAGGACCCACTCTCTCGACCACATCGCAGAGAATTTGGGAGGGGTATACGCCGTTTTGCCCGGTGCATCAAGCATGTTCGAGCCAGACCAGCCTATGGGGCGGGTCAGTTGCGGCGGAAGGTCAGATAGGCGGGTGGTCGACCCTCGCGGATCGCCTTTGCCTCGTACCGGGTGCCGGGCCAGGCTTCATAGGGTCGGTGCCAGTCGGCCGCACGGCACGCCGTCCACTCGAATCCGGCATGATCGCGGCAATGACCCAAGGTCCAGTCGACGTAGGTGTCGATATCCGAGGCGAATCGGAAGAGTGCACCCGGCTTCAGGACACGGGCAATCCGGTCGAGATTGCGCTCGTTGACGAAGCGGCGCTTGAAATGGCGGCGCTTGGGCCAGGGGTCGGGATAAAACAGGTCGACGCCCGACAGGCTGCCATGGGGCAACCAGTCGAGCAGTCGCGTGGCATCGTCGTCATAGAGACTGACATTGGGCCGCGGTGCATCCTGGATGGCGCTGAGGAATTTCGCCATGCCGTTGACGAAGGGTTCGACCCCGATGAAGCCGGTGCCGGGATAGCGTCCGCTCTCATGCAGAAGATGCTCACCGCCCCCAAACCCGATTTCGAGGCGCACCGAGTCGACGGCAATCTCGAACAATTCGGTCAGGGACCGCGGCGCCGGCTCCGTGATATCCAGCCGCAATCTCGGCAGGACCTCTTCGATCAATGCAGCCTGACCGGGCCGAAGCCTTGGCCCCTTCAGGCGGCCGAAGAACGCCTCTCGCGAGCGCTCGGGTTGTCCTTCGGCCGCCATATCAGTTCAGCTGGCCAGAGCGGCCTTCAGCTTCGGCGCAAGATCGGTCTTCTCCCAAGAGAAGGAACCGTCACGGCCCGGCTTGCGGCCGAAATGGCCGTAGGCGGCGGTCTTGGCGTAGATCGGCTTGTTGAGATCAAGGTGCCGCCGGATGCCGGTTGGGGACAGGTCCATCACTGCGCGGAGCGCCTTCTCGATCGCCACTTCATCGACGTTCTTGCCGGTTTCGTGAAGGTCGACATAGACCGCCAGAGGCTGGGCGATGCCGATCGCATAGGCGAGTTGGATCGTGCAGCGGTCCGCAAGCTTGGCCGCCACGACATTCTTGGCGAGATAGCGAGCCGCATAGGCTGCTGAACGGTCGACCTTGGTCGTGTCCTTGCCTGAAAACGCTCCGCCGCCGTGCGGCGCGGCGCCGCCGTAGGTATCGACGATGATCTTGCGGCCGGTCAGGCCCGCATCGCCGTCCGGGCCTCCGATGACGAACTTGCCAGTCGGGTTGATATACCACGCGCAGTCGTCGGCGATCGCAATATCGCCGAGAGCCTCTCTGATATAGGGCTCGACCACCTGGCGCACCTTGGCCGAATCCCACGTGTCGTCGGTATGCTGGGTCGACAGGACGATCGAGATGACCTCGGACGGCACGCCGTCCTTGTAACGCACCGTCACCTGGCTTTTGGCGTCGGGGCCGAGATGGGCCGCGTCGCCCTCGCCCTTCTTGCGGGCCGCCGCTAGGATTTCAAGGATCTTGTGCGAGTAGAAAATTGGGGCCGGCATCAGATCAGGGGTCTCTCGACAGGCATACCCGAACATGATGCCCTGGTCGCCGGCGCCCTCGGCCTGGTTGCTGCCGTCCTCTGCATCAGATGCCTTATCGACGCCCTGAGCGATGTCTGCCGACTGCGAATGCAGCAGGATTTCGATCTTGGCAGTCTTCCAGTGGAATCCGTCCTGCTCGTAACCGATATCGCGGATGGCGCGACGGGCGGCGGACCGGAAGCGGCCGGCGTTAATGACCTCGTTGCCATTCTTGTCGGTCTTCATGAGGCTGGGCGGCAGGCGGACTTCACCGGCAATGACGACGCGATTGGTGGTTGCTAGGGTTTCGCAGGCGATGCGTACCGACCAAGGGTCAACGCCAGTCTTCTTTGCCTCGCGATAGATTAGGTCAACAATCTCGTCCGAAATCCTGTCGCAGACCTTGTCGGGATGCCCCTCCGACACGCTTTCGCTGGTGAAGACATAGTCAGGACGCGCCATCGATCCCTCTTTCCGTTTCTGGAGAATCCCCTCTTGGGGTCAGTCAGACGCGAGAGCTCGCCATACTCAGGGCATGGCAATTGTAACTTACGCCCGGCTTGATCTTGCGGAGTGCGGTTTGAGGCAATGGCGGCGCGGCGTCAAGTGCACTGGATTTCGAAGACCGGCACTACTCGCTCGCAACGTGGCCGTCAGGTTCGCCCGCATCGGCCAGCGTGCGGACCAGATCGATCACGCGACGGCGCACTTTTGGATCAGCAATACGGACGAAGGCCCGGTTCAACTGGAGCCCTTCCGAAGAGGAGAGGAAGTCAACGACGTAATCGGAGCCCGATGTTTCCTGCAATCCATTTCCGCCGGAGGAACCGGTAGGGGCTTCTTCAAAAAAGAAAGACACCGGGACCGTCATGACCTCTGAAATCCGCTGCAGCCGGCTAGCGCCGATGCGGTTGGTACCCTTCTCGTACTTTTGGATTTGCTGAAATGTTATGCCAAGGCTCTCGCCCAGCTTTTCTTGGCTCATGCCGAGCATGGTCCTGCGAAGGCGCACACGAGACCCGACATGGATGTCGACCGGATTGGGCTTCTTTTTATTGTCGACCATGGCAGGACCTTCTGTTCTCAGCATCATCGACTATCGCGCATTCCTACGATCCGAACTGCCGATATACCCGGCTGCACCTCGCCCCGGACCGCAAGAAATTGTCGCAATCAATTTCGATCTCCGGGTTAGTCAGCCTGCGTCGCGCATGTCAATCAATCAGAGCGCGCATCCTTAATCGGGCTACTATCGGAACCATCCATATTGCCAAGAATGCGATCCAGAATGGTGTATTGCCCCATCGAGCGTAAATCGTGGCGTTGCTCGCCCTCGGCAAAGCGGTCTCAATGGTTCCCGTGGCGCCGAGCGCAAGACCGTCGAGCTGCCGGCCATAGGCATCTGTCACAACCGAAATTCCGGTGTTGGCGCTGCGCACCAATGGCAGACCGAATGCTACCGAAGTGAGTTCGGCCAGCCGGAGATGCTGATAGGGCCCAGGCGTATCACCGTACCATGCGTCATTGGTATCATTGACGAAAAAGCCTGGCCGCGTGTCCGGCGCTCCTGCGGATATCTCCGAGGGGAAGATGATCTCGTAGCAGATTAGCGGCAGGAAGGACGGTGCATCCTGGAGGGGAACCGGACTGCGGTTTGTGCCAGCAGAGAACCCCCCGGGCATTTCTGCCAGTTGGGACAGGCCGAAGCCTTCGAGCAGATCCTGGAACGGCAGATACTCCCCGAAGGGCACAAGGTGGGTCTTGTCCCGGGCATCGACGATCTGGCCCGCATCATCGATGACGTAGACCGAGTTATACACACGCGAAGTCGTTATGTCCGTGCCCTCCAGACGCGCGGCGCCTGCGATCAGCGTCTCGCCCGGCTGAAGCACTTCGGCGATTCGCGCAATCGCGTCCGGCCGTTCCGTCAGGAGGAAGGGGAAAGCGGATTCTGGCCAGACGATCAGCGTTCGGATTTCTCCATCAACCGGTCCGGCCGCCGTCGCTGGTTCGGAGGCCGCTGCGGAGGCATCGCCCGTGGAGGCCGCGACTGCGTCGCTCCGGGTCAGGGACAGATGGCGGTCGAAGATCCGTTCGGCCTCCCGCCCATCCCATTTCAACGACTGCAGGATGTTCGGCTGGACAACTCGCACGCGGACATTCTCGACCAGTTCGGTCGGATGCGTTTCGAGCCTCCAGACCCCGTATCCCACGTGTAGGACAAGGAGCGCCGCCGCGGTCACCAGGACCGTCCCGCGACCGCACCTGTCGGCGAGCACGGCGGGACTTGCGAAGACGATGACGGCGAAGAGTGTCAGCCCATGGATGCCGATCAACGACGTTGTCTGCATCAACACAGGCAGCGGCGCGGCCATGACACCGATCTCGTTCCAGGGAAAACCGGTGAACAGGATCTCGCGCAGATATTCGAACAGCGCCAGGGAGCCAGCGAGAGCGAAGATACGATAGGCGCTGTCGGTCCAGACGAAACGGGCAAGCGCAGCGGCCAGACCGAAGTAGACCGCGAGGATTGCCGGCAGGCCAAGCACTGCAAGCGGGATGAAAATCGCAAAGCTCGCGGCGTCGACCATCATCGCCGCCCCAAGCCACCAAAGGCCGGCAACAAAATAGCCGAAGCCGAACAGCCAGCCGGTCGCAAAGGCCGGTGCCATGCGACCCAGCAGCGATCGGCCCGGGTCCTGGGCGGCTCCATCGAGAAGCCAGACGAAGAGCGGAAAGCCGATGAAACCCACGGCCGGAAAATTGTACGGCGGCAACGCAAGCGTGCACACCGCGCCCGCCGCCAGGGTCAGGAGCACACGACGCCAGCCCTCTACGAGCGACACCCACCCGGCGAGCCGGTCCAGAAAATTGTTGTCGCGAATGCGCTCGTCGCGGCGTGAGATAACGCTCACAGGGCCCCCTGCAGAATATGGTCAGGCCGACATATCACGCCCGTGCCGACGATAGGCAGAACATTCGGCTGCCGGCACTCCCGCTGAGACAGCCGGGTTATGCCGGCGCCGGATCAGGCGTCGGCCAGCCCCTCCACAAAGCGGCGTCGCTTCTCACCCTGCCGGAAACGCACGATCCTCACGCGGCGAACCCGACGCGGATCGGCGTCGAGCACCTGAAATTCGAAGCCAGGCACGGCCTGCACCACCTCACCACGGGCCGGCACTCGACCGAGCTCGGAAAACAAGAGGCCGCCAATGGTGTCGGCCTCGTCTTCATACTCGCTGATGTCGAAATCCTCGCCGACCAGCTTGCGAACCTCGTCGAGATCTGCGCGGGCGTCAGCGTAATAGATGCCATCGCCACTCTCGGTGATCATCGGCGCGTCGTCGTCATGCTCGTCTTCGATATTGCCGACGACCATCTCAATGATGTCCTCCAGCGAGACAAGGCCATCGGTACCGCCATATTCGTCGATGACCAGCGCCATCTGCGTCCGGGTGGCCTGCATGCGGGCCATCAGATCGGTCGCCAGCATGGAAGGCGGCACGAACAGCACCTTGCGGATAATGCCAAGGTCGGAAACCTTGCGGGCGAGGTTGATCTGGCGCAGATCAAGGCCGGCCCTGGCCTTGGCGGCCGGCTCCTTCGCAGCCTGGCCATTGGCGGGACGAGCAACACGGGTGATGTGGCCCACGACGTCGCGGATGTGGATCATGCCGCGCGGATCGTCGAGGCTTTCGCCATAAACCGGCATGCGCGAGTGGCCGCTCGATTCGAACTGCTTCATCAGTTCACCGAGGGTGGTGGTGATGTCCACCGCCTGGATGTCGGCGCGTGGCACCATGACGTCCTCGACGCGCAACTCGCGCAGCCGCAGGATGTTGTTGAGCATCGCCCGTTCCTCAGGCGAGAAGGCCCCCTCGCCGGGATCGTGATGCAGCAGGGCCTGGGTCAGGTCCTCGCGCATCAGACGGGGCATGCGCGGACGCACCCGGTGGATCAGGCCGCCGAAGAAGCCCTCACCGCGGTTTGCGCCGCGCCGACTTCGGTCTTCGCCAGCGTGGTCGTCGCCGTTCTCGGCTCCGGCGGATCCTCGGTTGCCGTCAGCCGCAGCGTCAGTGTCGAAGGTCATCGTCTCGCTCTTGGTTCGCCGGAACGTCCTGTTCGGCTTCGTTCAAGGGACCGGGTTCGTCGCTATAGGGATCGGCGATTTCGAACTCGGCAAGGATGGCGATCTCCGCCGCCTCCATGTCGCTGGCCTCGGAGTCGATAATGTGGTCGAGGCCCATAAGATGCAGAAAGCCGTGGACCAGAAGATGGCGGAAATGGTCCGCCATGGCCTTACCCTCGTCGGCGGATTCCCGGCGAACCGTCTCGAAGGCCACCAGAAGATCGCCCAGAAGCGGGCCGGGACGTTCACCGGGCTCGAGGTCGGCCAGCGGGAAGGACAGGATATTGGTCGGCTTGTCCTTCCCGCGCCATTCGGCATTGACGGCGCGCACAGTCTCGTCGTCGGCCAGCGTCAATGAGATCTCGCTGACAAGGTCGCCGGGAAGACTCAGTCGCGCTGCCGCGACCGCAAAGGTCTGCGTCGCCATGACAGCGATGTCGCCAAGCCCCGCCTCGTCCCAGCGCGGATCCTTTACGGCAAGGGCGACGGTCAGTCCGTCATAGGTTGGCATATCGTAGGCGAGACCAGAGTGCGGTCGGGGCATTATCGGGTTGCCGGGATGCCCGGCGCCCGCGCGCGCGTTGCATCTTCCTCATAGGCCTCGACGATCGCCTGGACGAGCGGATGCCGGACAACATCCTTGGCATCGAAGCGAACCGTCACCGCCTGCGGCACCTTTTCCAGAACGCGCAGTGCCTCTGCGAGACCGGATTTCTGTCCGGGAGGCAAATCGACCTGGGAGGGATCGCCGGTCACCACCATCCGAGCGTTCTCTCCCAGGCGGGTGAGGAACATCTTCATCTGCATGGTGGTGGTGTTCTGCGCCTCGTCGAGGATCACGGCCGCATTCGCCAGGGTCCGGCCGCGCATGAAGGCCAGGGGCGCGATCTCGATCGCGCCGGCAGCCAGCGCCCGTTCCACCTTCTCGGCTGGAATCATGTCGTAGAGGGCGTCGTAGAGGGGTCGCAGATACGGATCGACCTTCTCCTTCATGTCGCCGGGCAGGAAGCCCAGCCGCTCTCCGGCCTCGACCGCCGGGCGCGACAGGATGATGCGTTCGACCTGTCCGCGCTCGAGAAGCATGGCAGCATGGGCGACGGCCAGATAGGTCTTGCCGGTGCCGGCCGGACCGACACCGAAGACGAGTTCGGCACGCTCCAGCGCCCGCATGTAGGCGTCCTGCGTCGGTGTACGCGCATGGATCGTCCGCCGCCGCGTGGAGATCTGTGCCAGCGACATTCGGCCCTTCTTCTCCAGCGTCGGCAGATAGAGCTGATCGTCCGCCGCGATTGCCATGCGGATAGCCCCCTCGACATCCTTGATGCCGATCTCGGTGCCCGCCTGTAGCCGCTCGTAGAGATAGTCGAGCGCCCGCCGCGCCTGTTCGCAACTCGTCGAATCGCCGCGGATCTCGACCTTGTTGCCACGGGCCCGTGCGTCGACCTTCAGTTTCTGCTCGAGAAGCGCGAGATGCTCGTCGAACTGGCCGAAGAGCGAGCCGGCGAGGCGATTGTCTTCGTAGGTCAAAACGATATGGGCCATGTCGGATGCGCCCGACACGGGGGCTGCGGTACTGCGCTCCGTCCTCAAGCGATCTTCCTTATCGGCTCGGCGCTCACGGCGCCCCCTGATGACCTGCTTTCGACAGGAACGGCGCCGCCGGTCGCCAGCAGCGAGTTCGGCAGGGTCGATTCGATCCGCACGGTGACGATGTCGCCGATCTCGCCGGCAGTTGCATCCATCACCACCGGCTGCAGGAAGGGCGAGCGCCCGACCCGCTGGTGGGCATAGCGCCCGGGCTTTTCGACCAGGACATCGAGGTCGCGACCGACGAGTCTCTCGGCAAAATCGACCTGATGCTGGCGCAGCAGCGCCTGCAACCGTTGCAGCCGCTCCGACTTGACCGCCTCGTCGACATGCCCGTCCATCGTCGCGCCGGGTGTGCCGGGTCGCGGGGAATATTTGAAGGTAAAGGCCGAGGCGTAGCGTACGTTTGAGACCAGGCTCATCGTGGCCTCGAAATCCTTATCGGTTTCCCCCGGAAAACCGACGATGAAATCGCCGGACAGCGCAATGTCGGGGCGGGCTGCACGAATGCGATCGAGGAGCGTGAGATAGTCGGCGGCCGTGTGCCGACGGTTCATCGCCTTCAGGATGCGGTCGGATCCCGACTGCACTGGAAGGTGAAGATAGGGCATCACCGCCGGCAGATCGCGATGGGCGGCGATCAGGTCGTCGGCCATGTCGCGGGGATGGGACGTCGTGTAACGCAGACGCGCGAAGCCGGGGATCACGGCGAGAGCCCTCAGCAACCCGCCGAGGCCGATGTCCCGACCGGCCTCATCCTGCCCGGACCAGGCGTTGACGTTCTGGCCGAGAAGCGTGACCTCGCGCACGCCGGCCGCCGCAAGTGCGCGTGCCTCGCTCATGATTTGGGAGAGGGGGCGCGAAACCTCGGACCCCCGCGTATAGGGCACGACACAGAAGGTGCAGAACTTGTCGCAGCCTTCCTGGACGGTGAGAAAGGCCGTGACGCCGCGCGAACGGATCTGCCCAGCGGTCACTTTGGGCAGGTGCCGGAACTTGTCCTCGACGGCGTAGTCGGTCTCCACCACCTTGTCGCCGCGGTCCACTCGTGCGAGCGCCTCGGGCAGACGGTGATAGGTCTGGGGCCCGATGACGAGATCCACCACGGGTGCCCGGTCGATGATCTCCCGGCCCTCGGCCTGGGCCACGCAACCGGCGACGGCGACCCGCATCTGGATCCCCTGCTCGGCCTTTTCAGCCTTCAGAAGACGGATGCGCCCCAGTTCGGAATAGATCTTCTCGGCGGCCCGTTCGCGAATATGGCAGGTATTGAGAAGAACGAGATCGGCATCCTCGATCACTTCGGTCGGCTCGTATCCGTCCCGCGCCAGGGCGTCGCCCATGCGCTGCGAATCATAGACGTTCATCTGGCAGCCATAGGTCTTGATGAAGACCTTGCGGGAATTGACGCCGGTTCTGGCCGGAAATGTTGCTGCGGTCGTGTCGGTCATGCGCCCTTCTGATCGGCCCCTCGTATGACTGTCGGCGCGCGCCGCCGGAAACGAGGGACTTACCCTCCTATATCGACAGCATCGTGACGTGGTGCAAGCGCCGCATTGTCTTGCAGGCCGACGGAACCGCGCATTCTGCCGAGATTGTGGCCGCGAAGGCTCGCCGCCAGCATTTGCCTGACACTCTCATGCGCCACTCGCGCCACGCGCTTGCGGTCGGACGCGGCGGTGAAGACGATCGGCTCCCCGAAGGAGACCTCGACATCGATCGCGCCTTCCCGAAGGATGCCGAGAAGATGCGGGCCGAGTGCCACGTCGCCCGGCCAGGCGACGAAGGAGCGGAAGCGGCGTCCGAGCGGCACGCCGCTCGCGTGGGTATAGGCGATTGCCACCGGCTGCACCCGGACCTGCGCCGTGTGGGACGACACCAGTGCCGCCTGGGCCGCACCGAACAACGCCGTCTTGAACGGCAGCACTTCGTTGCCGTCCGAGGTCGTGCCCTCGGCAAACAGCACCATGACGTCGCCTTCGGTGAGCCGACGCGCGATGGCGCCTGCCTGATGGCCAGTGCGGTGGCGCGCGCCGCGCTCGACGAAGACGGTACGCTGGAGTTTGGCCAGCAGGCCAAAGGCGGGCCAGCCCTCCACTTCCGACTTGGCGATGAAGGACAGCGGCATGATCCGGCCGAGCACCAGTATGTCGGACCAGGATTGATGATTGGCGGCGATCAGCAGCGGATGATCCGGGCACGGGTGACCGACGATATGCACGCGCAGGCCGACCACCCGGCAGGCGATGCGATGCCACAGCACCGGCAAGCGGCGCGCCAGCTTCCAGCCGCGGGCGATTGCCACAGCCTGGACCGGCCAAAGACATACGGTGACGACAACGAGGATGACGGTGACCGCCGCAATGCGCAGGTCGCCGATCATGGGCATCCGGCGCGCGTCACGCGCGATTGCTTCGTCTCTTCCTGCATCGTCATGCGCCTAGCGGAGCAACCGCTTCAGCGTCAACGCGCTTGTACGATGGCCCTCGGGATGACGGTAATAGGCCGGTCGTCGCCCCACCTCCTCGAAACGCAGCCGATCGTAGAGCTTTCGCGCGGCCGTGTTCTCCTCGTCCACTTCGAGGAAAAGCGATCCGGCGCGCGCCGCATGGAGGAGTTGCAGGACCTCGTCCATCAACAGTCGCCCCACCCCGGCGCCCCGCGCGTGTTTGGCCACGGCAATCGTGAGGATTTCAGCCTCGCCATCCGTGTTGCGGGCGAGCACAAAACCGAGCGGCGGCTCGTCGGGCAGCCCCACCCGGCGTGCGACGACGCCAAATGTCCCGTCCTGCGCCAGGATCGCCGCCAGTTCCTCACCGGTCCAGGCCTGGGCGAAAGCCTGGCTGTGGAGATCGGCCGCAGCGTCGATGTCCTCGTCGGTCAGCGGCGCGGCGACAACTTCCTGGCCACCGAAGAGACCTTCCAGAAAGGAGGCGGTCCAGACCCAGGGCAGATACCAGTACATGAGCCCTCGCTCGTTCCAGCGCGCTGACGATCGGTCATCACGCAACTGACCGAATTGCCTGCGAACACTTGTATCGGCAATCCGTGTCGATCCTAACCCGAATTCAAGGCGATTGAGGAGCGCTTTCACCGGTCATGGCAAACAGGCCGGCTGCCGCCGCGGGCTTGGCGTCAGCCCCCCGCAGATAGAGCGGGCGCGGAGCCTCCACGGCGTCGCGCCCGGCGGCCAGGCGACACAGCACCGCGATATCGACCGCTGCCGTTTCCGACAGGAGGACGACATCGCGATCCGGCAAAGCGGACCCGGCGATGGCCCCGCCCGTGCCGACGAGTGCCAGCGAGCGGGCACGTGCCGCCGGCACGATGAATTCGGACAGTTCCTTCGGCGCGAGCGCCGCCGGACCGTTCAGCAACATGGCGTCGCGGCCATAGAGTGCAGCATAGACCTCACCGCGCTTGGCATCGAGAATGCTCAGGACAGCGTCATGGCTTGCGGCATAAGCCGCGGCCAGCGTCTCCAGTGTTGTGACGCCGATTGCCGGAATGCCCAGCGTCAGAGCCAGACCACGCGCGGCCGAGACCCCGACCCGCAATCCGGTAAAGGACCCCGGCCCAACCGTGACGGCGAGCCGGCCGAGCGATCCATAGGAAGCGCCTGCCTCGGCCAGAACCGCGTCGATGATGCCGAACAGCTGTTCGGCATGGCCCTTGCCGGTCTCCGGCTCGGCCCGCGCCAGCATCCTGCCCGCGTCCATGTCGTACAGTCCCGCCGAACACCGCCCGAAAGCCGTGTCGATGCCCAGAAGCAGTGCGGCCATCGGATCAGACGCGCCCCACGTCCTGTGGCATCAGGCAGCCTCGACCGCTTCCACCGCCTCGACCTCTGGCACGAAATGCCGCAGCAGGTTCTGAATGCCGTGCTTGAGGGTCGCCGTAGACGAAGGGCAGCCGGCACAGGCGCCGCGCATGTTCAGATAGACGGTGCCATCGCGATAGCCGCGGAAGGTGATGTCGCCGCCGTCCTGGGCGACGGCCGGACGTACGCGGGTCTCGAGAAGTTCCTTGATGGTGGCCACGGTCCCTTCGTCGCCGGCCTCGAAGAATTCCTCGCCGTCGGGCATGGCCGCCGAGGAGCCCTGCACCGTCATGACCGGCTCGTTGCCCATGAAATGCTCCATCAGGCCGGCCAGGATCGCCGGCTTGAGGTGCTGCCAGTCCGGGCCGTCCTTGCTGACGGTGACGAAATCATAGCCGAAGAACACGCCGCTCACGCCTGGCACGTCCATCAGACGCGCCGCCAGCGGCGATCGGTTGGCAGCGTCTTCCTTCGACAGGAATTCCTCGGTGCCGCTTTCCAGCACGACGCGTCCGGGAAGGAACTTCAGCGTCGCCGGGTTCGGCGTGACTTCGGTCTGGATGAACATCTCGCATCCTCTCTTGCGACCTTCGGGTCGCTCATAATCTGGAATCGTTCTAAACTTACTGCAGAACGACGTTGAGGGCAACATAAGGGGTCCACAGCCTTGGCGACAGAGGCACGCAAGTGAACTGCGTCCCGGCGATCAGCAGAGGCTCTGGATATCCTCGTCGGTGAGGGTCGCCGGCACGATCGTCACGGGGATCGGAAAGGCCGCGCCCTTGCCGGCGACGGCCGACACCAGGGGTCCCGGGCCTTCGTTGGCCTCACCCGCGGCCAGCACCAGAATGGCGATCTCGCGGTCCGCCTCGATCAGGGCATGGATCTGCTCGATCACCGTGCCTTCGCGCACCACCGCCTCGGACTCGATGCCGACCGCCTCGCGGAGCTCGTCGGCGACCTTGCCCAGCCGGGCACCGGCTTCCTGGTTGGCTTCCGCCCGCATGATCTTCTCGACGCCGAGCCAGTGCTGGAAATCGCCCGGCTCGATGACATAGAGGAGCACGGCTCCGCCGCCGCTCGCCTTGGCACGCTGCGCCGCGTAGGCCGCGGCCCGCATGCATTCGGGCGTGTCGTCGATAATGGCGAGGAACTTGCGTTTGCCGCCGGCGTCCCGACCGATGCGTTTCGATACCATGGAGGCAAGATGGCAGCGTGGGTGGCCCGCGACAAGACGAGGGAACGCACTGTCACGTCGCGCACATCCCAAACGACTGAATTATCTAGTCCCGCAGCAGGCCGATAATGTCCTTCACATCGTTGATCGTCGCCTCGGCGATGGCACCGGCGCGCTCGCCGCCATCTCTGAGGACAGCGTCGATATGGTCGGGCTCGGCCAGAAGCCGGCGCATCTCGGCGCTGACCGGGGCGAGCTTCTCCACTGCCAGTTCGGCCATGGCCGGCTTGAACTCGGAGAATTGCCGGCCGCCGAATTCGGCAAGAATCTCTGCCTTGGACCGCTCCGCGAGGGCGGCGTAGATGCCGACCAGGTTGTCGGCCTCCGGCCGGCCCGTCAGCCCGTCGAGCTCGGACGGCAACGCGTCGGGATCGGTCCGCGCCTTGCGGATCTTGCGTGAGATCGCGTCGGCGTCGTCCGTCAGGTTGATGCGCGAAAGGTCCGACGGATCGGATTTCGACATCTTTTTGGAACCGTCCTTCAGGCTCATCACTCGCGTCGCAGGCCCCTCGATCAGAGGCTCGGTGATCGGGAAATAGCCATCGACCCGCTCGTCGTCCACCTGCATCGGTACGCCGAGGCCGGCAGCGGCAATCTTGTCGGAAAAGTCGTTGTTGAACTTGGCGGCAATGTCACGGGTCAGTTCCAGATGCTGCTTCTGGTCATCACCGACAGGCACGTGGGTGGCGCGATAGAGCAGGATGTCGGCGGCCATCAGGCTTGGATAGGCGAGCAGACCCAGCGAAGCGTTCTCGCGGTCCTTGCCGGCCTTCTCCTTGAACTGGGTCATGCGGTTCATCCAGCCGATGCGGGCGACACAGTTGAACACCCAGGCGAGCTCGGCATGGCCGGAGACCCGGCTCTGGTTGAAGACGATGTGCTGCTGCGGGTCGATCCCGGCGGCTAGGAACGCAGCGGTGATCGACCGGGTCTGGCCGCGCAGGTCGTCATGGACGAGTTGGGCGGTGATCGAGTGCAGGTCGACGACGCAATAGATGCAGTCGTGGCTCTCCTGCAGGGCGACGAACTTGCGGATCGCGCCGAGATAATTGCCCAGGTGCAGGTTGCCGGTGGGCTGCACGCCGG
This sequence comes from Aurantimonas sp. A2-1-M11, assembly GCF_036549475.1. Lineage (NCBI taxonomy): Bacteria > Pseudomonadati > Pseudomonadota > Alphaproteobacteria > Hyphomicrobiales > Aurantimonadaceae > Aurantimonas > Aurantimonas sp. A2-1-M11. Next base: position 23,740 of record NZ_JAZHLI010000007.1, read on the forward strand.
AAAAGACGCGGGGGGTGATGTCGCTCATGGTCGGCGGCTCCGGAATTTGGCAGCGCTGGCGGGAATTGCCGCGCGTTATGGCCGAGGGCATCGGCGCGATCAAGCGCCGGCGATCCGATCGTGTCGGCTCACGGTGCTGAGGGTGGCGGCGGGGGCCGCTTGCGCCGGAGGACGGCGACGAACAGCCGGCGGTCGGCCGCACCGGTGGCCAGCGCCAGGGCGAAATAGACCGCCATGGCCGAGGCGACGAGCACCCCGATCGCCAGGATCTGCGTCGTCAGCGGACTGGACGGCTGCAGCCAATTGTCGAACTCGATCATCTCGACGATCAGGACGCCGCCCATCAAAAGCGAGCACAGGATCACCAATGCGGTGCGCTTCAACAGCTCGCGATCGACCTGCCAGAGTCCCTTGCGGTAGAGGCCGGCGAACAGGAGGCCGGCGTTCAGCCAGCCGGCGAGCGTGGTGGCCAGTGCGATGCCCTGTTCGGCGATCCACCAGAACAGCACCAGTGACAGGACGATGTTCGCACCAGCCGAAGCCAGCGTCGCCTTCATCGGCGTCTTGGTGTCCTCGCGGGCAAAATAGCCGGGAGAGAAGACCTTGATCATCACGAAGGCCGGCAGGCCAAGCGCGTAGAGGCCCAGCACAGCGGCGACGGCGGGCGTGACCGAGGGATCGAAGGCACCGCGCTCGTAGATTACCCGGATGATCGGCTCGGGAATGATGAACAGGGCGACCGCCGCGGGCAGCGTCAGGAACAGCGCGAATTCCAGGCTGCGATTCTGGGTGTGCTGGGCCTCGCGCAGATGGCCGGCCTTCAGGGCGCGCGCGAGCTCCGGCAGGAGCACGACGCCGATTGCGACACCGACCATGCCGAGCGGGAGCTGATAGGGCCGGTCGGCATATTGCAGGATCGACACAGCCCCCGGCTTGAAGGACGCGATCGCTTGACCGATAAAAAGGTTGATCTGGGTGATGCCGCCGATCAGCGCCGCGGGGCCGGCGAGCACGAGGAGTCGCTTCAGGCCCTTGGTCCAGCGTGGCCGCTTGAGCGCGATGCCGAAGCCGGCCATGCGCATGGCGACGACGACCAGCGCGAGTTGCGCCAGCCCCGCCACCGTGACGCCCCAGCTCATCAGGAAGCCAATCGTTGGCTTGTCGACATCGGCCCAGAGACACCAGGACAGGACACCGATCAGCACGAAGTTGAGCAGCGTCGGGGCGGCGGCGGCCACGAAGAAGCGCCGGAAGGCATTGAGGATACCGCACACCATCGCCATCAGCGACATGCAGGCGAGATACGGGAACATGATGCGCGAGAAGGTGACGGTGATGTCGTAGCGCGCCGCGCAGGAGATGACGTCGCCGCCGGCAGAGGGATCGTCGACGCAGACGGCAAGGCCCGGCGCTATGATCGTCTTGACGAGGACCGGCATGAAGATGAGCGCCAGCACCGTCAGCGCTACCAGCGCGGTGAAAAGCGTGGAGAAGATCTCGGTGGCAAAGCGTCGCGCCCCCTCCTCGCCCTCCTCTTCCAGCGAGCGCGAGAAGAGCGGTATGAAGGCCGCGTTGAACGCCCCCTCCGCGAATAGCCGGCGGAACAGGTTGGGAAAGCGGAACGCCAGGTTGAACGCATCGGCCACCGGCCCGACGCCGAGAGCCGATGCCATCATCATTTCGCGACCGAAGCCGAAGATGCGGGAGACCAGCGTCGCCCCGCCGACTGTGGCGAACTTCGAGAGAAGGCTCATCGATGGGGAATGCCGAATGCATGGGGCGATGACATCACGACTGGCGATGACATCTCGCCTTCCGGGCTGTCGAACACCCGCTTCAGACGCGCCTCGATCCGCTCGATGCGGGTCTCGCTGGTGATCTTGGTCCCGATCAGGTCCGTGACGTAAAATACGTCGACGACCTTCTCGCCATAGGTCGAGATGTGGGCCGAGCGGATGTCGAGATTGAGGTCGGAGATCGCCCCGGTCACGTCCGACAGGAGGCCCGGCCGGTCCAGCCCCTCGACCTCGATGACGGTGAGTTGGTTCGACAGGGTGTTGTCGACGCTGATACGCGGCTTGATGGCAAAGAGGGCGGTGCCGCGAGGCGGCCGACGATTGGCCAGGAGACTGGCCGGCATCTCGCGTCCCTGCAGCAGCTTGGCGATATTCGCGCAGATCCGCTCGGCGCGGCGAATCTCGTCGTCGTCGGATTCGAATTCGCGGTTGAGCAGCATCACGTCCAGCGCCCGGCCATCCGACATGGTGAAGATCTGCGCGTCGGCGATGTTGGCACCTGTGCCGGCGCAAGCGCCGGCGATCAGGGACAGGAGCCGTGGATGATCAGGCGCCAGGACCATGATTTCCGTCACCTCACGGAACCGGTCGGTCCGGGTCCGGGTGGCCAGGGCACCTGCGTCGCGCGACTCGCGGACGAATTCCGCATGGCGCAGCTGATCGTCCAGCGGCGCGGTAAGGAAATAGTTCGGATAGTGCAGGTCGAGATAGGCGGCGCGTTCGGTTTCCGGCCAGGCGGAGAGCCGTTCGGCAAGCCGCTCGCGCGCCAGACCGATGCGCTGGCTGCGCGAGGTCTGGGTAAAGCCGCCGGTCAGGGCCGGTTCGGTTTCCATGTAGAGGGTGCGCAGAAGCTGCCCCTTCCAGCCATTCCATACCCCAGGCCCCACCGCCCGGATGTCGCAGACCGTCAGGATGGTCAGCAGTTTCAGCCGGTCGAGGGTGCGCACGCGTTCGGCGAAGTCGAGAATGGTCTTGCGGTCGTTGAGGTCGCGCTGCTGCGCCGTCATCGACATCACCAGATGATCCTCGACCAGCCAGGCGACCAGTTCGGTCTCGCGCTCATCGAGGCCGAAGCGCGGACAGAGTTCGCGCGCGATCTCGGCGCCCGCGACGGAATGGTCGACGGGGCGCCCCTTGGCGATGTCGTGCAGCAGCAGCGCCACGTAGAGCGGCACGCGGTCCCTCTGCAACGGCATGAAGCCGCTCGACAGGGGCACCTCCTCGACCAGATCGCCATGCTCGATCCGCGACAGGGTGGCGATCGAGCGCAGGAGATGCTCGTCAACCGTGTAGTGGTGATACATGTTGAACTGCATCATCGCGACGATGCGGCCGAAATCGGGGATGAAGCGGCCGAGAACGCCTGCCTCGTTCATCCGCCGCAGATGCAGTTCGGGATCCTTGCGATCGGTGAGGACGTCGATGAAGAGGCTGTTGGCCTCTGGATTGTCCCGCAGTCCGGCGTCAACGAGCCGCAGGGAGCGGCGGATCAGCTTCAGGGCATCGGGGTGATATTCCAGATCGTGCAGCGCCGCGAGGCGGAAGACGCGGATCAGATTGACCGCATCGTCGCGGAAGACCGAGGGCCGGCTGACATTGATGCGATTGTTGTCGATATGGAAATCGAGCGTACCGGGGATCTTCTTGGCGCGGCCGCGCAGGGTGCGCACGAAGCCGCGGATGCCCGGGGCATCCTTGGCGTGCTGCTCCTCCAGGGCCGCGCAGAAGATGCGGGTCAGATCGCCGACATCCTTGGCGATCAGGAAGTAGTGCTTCATGAAGCGCTCGACGTCCTTCAACCCCGGATGGGCATTGTAGCCGAGCCGCTTGGCGATCTCCGGCTGCAGGTCGAAGGACAGGCGTTCCTCGGCCTTGCCGGTGGCGAAGTGCATGTGGCAGCGCACCGCCCAGAGAAAGTCCTCGGCCTTGGCAAACAGCCTGGCCTCGCGCCTGGAGAAGACTCCGGCCTCCACCAGCGCTTCGGTGGTGGTCACGCGGTAATGGTACTTGGCGATCCAGAACAGCGTGTTGAGGTCGCGCAGCCCGCCCTTGCCCTCCTTGATGTTGGGCTCGACCAGGTAGCGCGTGTTGCCGGTCTTGGCGTGGCGAGCAGCGCGCTCCTCCAGCTTGGCGGCGATGAAGGCCTCGCTGGTCCCCGCGACAATTTCCGCGTCGAATCGCCTGTCGAGTTCGGCGAACAGTTCCACGTCACCTGCAATCAGCCATCGTTCGAGAATGGCGGTGCGGATAGTGAAGTCAGCGCGCGAGAGCTTGATGCATTCATCGACGGTACGGGAGGCATGGCCCACCTTGAAGCCCATGTCCCACAGAAGATACAGGAGATACTCCACCACCTGCTCACCGAGCGCCGACTGCTTGTAGGGCAGGAGGAAGAGAAGATCGATGTCGGAGCCCGGCGCCAGCGTGCCGCGGCCATAGCCGCCAACGGCCAGGATGGCCATCCGCTCGCCGGCCGACAGATTGGAAGCATTGAAGACAAAGCGCAGCGCGTAATCATGAATCCCGTGGATCACTGCGTCTTGCAGTCTGGCGAGACGGCGGGCGCAGCGGCTGCCGCTGCCATCCTCGAAAAGCAGTTCCTCGATGGTCGCGCGGCCATTGCGGATCACCTCCCGGACCAGCGCCAGGACCTCGGTCCGGGCCGCATTCGATGCCCCGCCTGCGCTGTCCTTCTCGGCGATGGCGGCCAGATTGCTGCGCAGACCGTCGACGTCGAGGATACCGACAAGGCTTTCTTCTTCGGACGGGGCAGCGGGGCTCGACAAAGCGGCGGCGGCCTCCAGCATCGTCATCGGCAGTCCTGATCGATCGAATTCGCGTTTGGCGGCAGGCTATATCGCATTCCCTCGCATGAAGCGAGAAAGGCCCGTGCCATGTCAGATTGTTGGGCTGACGATTAATGACGGCAGACATGAAAAAGGGCCGCCCCGAAAGACGACCCTGATTTGGAGGCCATGAGCCTCGCGACTTGCGAAAGTCTTCAGCGGCGGACAGCGTCGCGCTCTGCCTCGTTCGCCTCGGTGCGATAGAAGTCACTGCCCGGGACGGGTGCAGGTTCTGCACCGGTGGTGGCGGTCTCGCCCTGGGCATAGCCATAGGCGCGATCGTCAGTCTGACCCGAGGAGGGGAGAGCGCCGCCGGCGGCGGTTACCTGCCGCTGCATTTCCTCGTTGCGCGTGTCGTAATAATCCGAACCCGGGACGATCGACTGTGCAGCAGCCGGCGCGACCAGAGAATGACCGACGATTGTTGCGGAAATGGCGATGACATTCTTCATTGTATTACCGTTCTATGCTTTTATTACAATTCTCTGCGGCACCGGGATAATTTTTGCACCCCGTGATGCCGATTTATATTGATTTAATCATTGTATTCTGCGTGAAGGCGCCTGGTTGTGAACGGTCTGGGGGTGACAATCACCCCCATCGCAATGGAACCTGTGATTTGAAGCAAATGCTGAACAGTCGAGAGTTATATAAGCTCAAATGAAAAAAGGGCCGCCCCTTGCGGGACGACCCTTTGTTCATACCGTCCGCGCTGGGGCGGACGAATGCAGTCTTACTGCGTGGCTTCGGTGGAGGAGCCGTCCTGCAGAGCTTTACCCTGCTGCGTAGTCGGCGCCTCACCCGGCGTGAAGGTTGCACCCGAACCCGGGACCAGAACATCGTCCGAGCCCTCGGGTGTCGTCGACGACGTCGTCATGCCGTTGTCCTCGGCGACATCGTCACGCTCCTGCGCTTCGGCCGTATCGGTCTGCGACTCGCTGCCCGGGACGATGGTCGCCTGGTCCTCGTTGACTTCCGGAGCAACGCCGGTCACGCCGTTGCCTTCGGCGACATCGTCACGCTCGGCAGCGTTGTTCTGCTCGATCACGGTCTCCGAACCGGGAACGCCCGGCGTCGAGGACTGGGCCAGAGCGCCGAAGCTGAACACCGAGGTACCAAGCAGGGCGGCGGTAAAAATAGCGGTCGTCTTCATAAGGAAATACCTTTCTTATGAGTATATTGTTGTGAACATCCCGACAATCGCGCCGGTAAATTCACGATCGGGCAAACAACGGCACCCCTGCCCCCTTGGTTCCACCGAAATTGACTGTTCCCTTCAAGAAGGCATCACGAGAATGAGATCTAAATGTCATGGAGCAGGTCGGTCCGCATAAGCCCAGGCCCCTGCATAATATGCATCGCGTCGGCTTCAGTCGGTCGCAAACACCGGACCACGTCGGCCCGACCGCTGCGCGAAGGCGTCGTCGTTGCGGCAAACTGCCACCATGCGACGGCTGGGTTCAGTTCCCGGCCGTCGCAAGACCCTTCAGCCGATACAACTCCTCCAGCGCCTCGCGCGGCGACAGGCTGTCCGGGTCGAGATTGCCGAGCGCATCGCGAAGAACGGTGTCGGCCGGCCGCTCTGGAGCCTCGCTCCTGCGCGAAACCGCCGAAAAGAGCGGCAGGTCGTCGACGAGGGCACTGCGCCTTTCGCCCTGCTCGCCCCTTTCGAGCTGGATCAGCACCTGGCGAGCGCGTTCCACCGCCTGCGCCGGCAACCCGGCGAGCTTGGCCACCTGGATGCCGTAGGATCGATCGGCGACGCCCGGCTTGACCTCGTGCAGGAAGATTACCTCCCCTTCCCACTCCTTCACGCGCATGGTGGCGTTCTTCATCCGGCCGAGCCGGGCCGCCAGTGCCGTCATCTCGTGGAAATGGGTCGCGAAGAGCGACCGGCAGCGATTGACCTCGTGCAGGTGCTCGACCGCGGCAAAGGCGATGGACAGCCCGTCATAGGTCGCCGTCCCGCGGCCGATCTCGTCGAGGATGACAAGCGCCCGCTCGCCGGACTGGTTGAGGATCGCGGCGGTCTCGACCATCTCCACCATGAAGGTCGAGCGTCCCTCGGCAAGGTCGTCGGACGCCCCCACCCGGCTGAACAGCCGATCGACAATGCCGATATGGGCGCGGGTCGCCGGAACGTAGGATCCGATCTGAGCGAGGACCGCGACAAGGGCGTTCTGGCGCAGGAAGGTCGACTTGCCGCCCATGTTCGGGCCGGTCAGCAGCCAGATCCCCCCGGCCTCGGCACCGTCCGGCGGCGACAGATCGCAGTCATTGGCCACGAACGGCCCGCCGCTGCCCGCCTTCAGTGCCGCCTCGACCACCGGATGGCGACCGCACTCCACCGCGAAGGCCAGACTGTCGTCGACGAGAGGCGCGGTCCAGTCCTCGGCCACGGCGAGTTCGGCCAGAGCGGCGGAGACGTCCAGGACCGCCAGCGCCTCGGCGCCGCGCTGGATGGCTTCGGCGCTGTCGACGACAGTCTCGACAAGGCGGTCGAATGCGGCCAGTTCGATGCGCAGCGCCTCGGAGGCCGCGCCGGCAATCCGGCTTTCCAGTTCGGACAGTTCCGTGGTGGTGAAGCGCATGGCCGAGGCCATGGTCTGGCGATGGATGAAACGGACGCCGGCCTCGCCTTCCGTCAGGGCTTTGGCCTGCCCCTCCCCAACCTCGACGAAATAGCCGAGCACGTTGTTGTGCTTGATCCGGAGATTGCGGACCCCGGTCTCGGCGGCGTAGCGGCCCTGCAACTCGGCGATCACCCGGCGGGAGTTCTCGCGCATTGCCCGCGCCTCGTCGAGTTCGCCGATCGCGCCTTCGCGGACGAAGCCGCCATCGCGCTTCTGCAGCGGCATGTCGTCGGCAAGCGTGGCGGCCAGCGGCTCGAGGCAGTGGCGCGGCAGGGCCGAGAGCGCAGCGACAGCGCGGGCCAGTTCGTCCGGAAGGTCACCGGCGAGGCTCTCGGCGAGCGCGAGGCCCGCCTGCAGCCCGTCACGAATGGCAGCAAGATCGCGCGGGCCGCCACGGCCGAGGGACAGCCGCGACAACGCGCGCTCGGTGTCAGGCAGCCCGGCAAGTGCGGCGCGCAGGCGCTGGCGGGCGGGCATGTCTGCGATGAAATGGCCGAGCGCGGCCTGACGCTCGCGGATCGCCGCCGGATCGGTCAGCGGCCCGGCCAGCCGCACCGCCAGGAGCCTGCCGCCGGCGCCCGTAACTGTCCGGTCGATGGTGGCGAGAAGACTGCCCTGGCGCTTGCCGGAAATGGTGCGGGAAAGTTCCAGCGAGGCGCGCGTCGCCGGATCGATCTGCATCAGCGAGCCGGCTGCGACACGTTCGGGCCGCTGCAAGGCGGGCCGCGCCGCGAGCTGGGTCTTGCCGAGATAGGCGGTGAGCGCCGCCCCGGCGGCAAGCTCCACGCGCGAGAACCCGCCGAACCCTTCCAGCGTCGCCACGCCGAAGAACCGGCACAGGCGCTCCTCGGCGGTCGCGCCGTCGAACAGGGCCTGGGGTTCGGGCCGGGCCGTGCGGCCGTAGCGGCGAAGCAGTGGCTGCAGCGCCTCGTCGTGGAATACAGGATCGGCGACGACCAGTTCGCTCGGCTCGATGGCGGCGATGTCGGTTGCCAGCCGGGTCAGGTCGGTCTCGGCGAGGCGAAAGCTGCCGGTCGACAGATCCGTCCAGGCGAGCGCGAAGGTGGCGTTGGCGCCGCTGCCGCCGAGCCGTGCGAGCGCCATCAGGTAGTTGGGCCGGCCGGGCTCGAGGAGGGTCTCCTCGGTGATCGTGCCGGGCGTGACCAGCCGCACGACGTCGCGCCGCACCACCGACTTGGCGCCGCGCTTGCGCGCCTCGGCCGGGTCCTCCACCTGTTCGCAGACGGCGACACGGTGGCCGAGCGCGATCAGCTTGTGGAGATAGTCGTCGGCCGAGACCACCGGCACGCCCGCCATCGGAATGTCGTCGCCCAGATGCTTGCCGCGCTTGGTCAGGGTGATCCCGAGGGCACGGGAGGCCTCCACCGCGTCGTCGAAAAACAGCTCGTAGAAATCGCCCATCCGGTAGAACAGGAGGCAGTCGGGATTGGCCGACTTGATCTCGATGTACTGCGCCATCATGGGCGTCGGAGGCGGCGTTTGCGCGGCGTCCGTTTGCGCTGTCATCGCTGCGATCGTTCTCTTGCGTCCTTGTGGTCCGGTCGGTTTCGCGGGTCTGTCGCGATGGCCGGGGCACGATTCCCCGAGCTTCCGCAAAGCTTCCCTTGGCATAGCTTTGCGGGTATCGCGATGGAAGAGGAAACACCGACAATCCCAAGGGGAGGGGAACCAGCATGGCAGTGACACCGGGCCAGAGGCCGCCGTCCGTGACCGACGAGGAAGCCCTGGACTTCCACTCGATGGGGCGTCCGGGCAAGCTGGAAATCAATCCGACCAAGCCGATGGCGACCCAGCGCGACCTGTCGCTGGCCTATTCGCCCGGCGTCGCGGTCCCGGTCCGCCGGATCGCCGAGAACCCGGAATCGGCCTTCGACTATACGGCGCGCGGCAACATGGTCGCGGTCATCTCCAACGGCACGGCGATCCTGGGGCTCGGCAATCTCGGCGCGCTGGCCTCCAAGCCGGTGATGGAAGGCAAGGCGGTGCTGTTCAAGCGCTTCGCCGACGTCGACTCGATCGATCTCGAGGTGGATACCGAGAATGTCGAGGAGTTCATCAATTGCGTGCGGCTGCTGGGACCCTCCTTCGGCGGCATCAATCTGGAAGACATCCGGGCGCCTGACTGTTTCGTGATCGAGGAGCGGCTGCGCGAGGTCATGGACATTCCGGTGTTCCATGACGACCAGCACGGCACCGCGATCATCGCCGCCGCCGGCCTGATCAACGCGCTGCACCTGACCGGCCGCGACCTGACCTCAACACGCCTGGTGGTCAACGGCGCCGGCTCGGCGGCGATCGCCTGCGTCGATCTGCTGAAGGGGATGGGCTTTGCCGCCCGCAACATCGTCGTCTGCGATACCAAGGGCGTGATCTACCGCGGCCGCGAGAGCGGCATGAACCAGTGGAAGTCTGCCCATGCGGTGGAGACCGACCATCGCACTCTCGCCGAGGCAATGGACGGCGCCGACGTGGTCTTCGGCCTGTCGGCCAAGGGCGCGCTGACCCCGGCGATGATCGCCTCGATGGCCCCGAACCCGGTGATCTTCGCCATGGCCAATCCGGATCCGGAGATCACGCCGGAGGAGGTCGCGGAGATCCGCTCCGACGCGATCATGGCGACCGGACGCTCGGACTATCCCAACCAGGTCAACAACGTTCTCGGATTTCCCTACATCTTCCGCGGCGCGCTGGACGTGCGCGCGACGACGATCAACGAGGAAATGAAGGTCGCTGCTGCCGAGGCGCTGGCGGCGCTCGCCCGCGAGGACGTGCCGGACGACGTGGTCGCCGCCTATCGCGGCCAGCGGCCGCAATTCGGGCCGCGCTACATCATCCCGGTGCCATTCGATCCGCGCCTGATCTCGGCAATCCCGCAGGCCGTCGCCCGGGCCGCCATGGCGACCGGCGTCGCCCGCCGCGCGATCGAGGATTTCGAGGCCTACGACAAGGAACTGCGCTCGCGCCGCGACCCGATCGTGTCCACCCTGCAGCGCATCTATGACGGCGTGCGCCGCGACCCGAAGCGCGTCGTCTTCGCCGAAGGCGAGGAGCCACAGGTGATGCGTGCCGCGCTCGCCTATGTGAACCAGAATCTGGGCACTGCCATCCTGCTCGGCCGCGAGGCCGAGATGCGCGAGACCGCCCGCGAGGCCGGCATCGATCTGGAACGGCCGGGGCTGGAGATCATCAATGCGCGGCTGTCCAACCGTGTGGAGGCCTATACCGACCTCCTCTACAGCCGACTGCAGCGCAAAGGCTATCTGCATCGCGACTGCGTGCGGATGATGCGCAACGACCGCAACCATTTCGCCAGCGCCATGGTCGCCACCGGCGACGCGGACGCCATGGTGTCGGGCGTGACGCGCAACTACCAGACGGTGCTTGCCGACGTGACGCGCGTCCTCGACGTGGCGCCGGGCCACTGCATGATCGGCGTCTCGATCGCCCTGTGCCGCGGCCGAACGGTACTGGTCGCCGACACGGCGGTGCACGACATGCCGAATGCCGAGGAACTCGCCGACATCGCGGTGGAGGCGGCCGCCATGGCCCGCAAGATGGGCTACGAGCCCAGGGTGGCGATGCTGGCCTATTCGACCTTCGGCAATCCGCCGGGAGACCGGGCCCAGAAGGTGCAGGATGCGGTCCGCATCCTTGACACCCGGAACGTCGATTTCGAGTATGACGGCGAAATGAATGCCGACGTGGCGCTCAATGCCGAACTTATGGAGCAATACCCGTTCTGCCGGCTCTCCGGCCCTGCCAACGTCCTGGTGATGCCGGCCTTCCATTCGGCGTCGATCGCCACGAAGATGCTCCAGGAACTCGGCGGCTCCAAGGTGATCGGACCGCTGTTGGTCGGTCTGGAGCGGCCGGTGCAGATCGTATCGCTGGGTGCCCGCGATTCCGACATCGTCAACATGGCGGCCATCGCAGCCTATGACGCGATCGGCTGAAGCGGGACTATGAGCTGGCGGAACCGGTCCACCCGCCGGCACCGCTGCGTTCACCGGCGAGGGCGTTGTCCTGCCGGCCGGTTTACGCCATCTGAGGATTGTCAGCCTGCGTTCATCGCAGGCATGCTAGGGCGACATTCTGCCGGCGGATCACGGGGCCGAATGTCGCCGTCGGCGGATGGGAAAGACCGGAAATGTTGCGGCCCGGCCTTTCCCCTGAGAACACAGTTTGCCGCGACCCCAAACGTCGACAGGCTATCGCCTGAGGAAGTCGAGCCATGCTGAACATCGTGAAGATCGCTGTCGCTGCCGTTCTAGCGATGACACTGGCAGCCGTGGCGCAGGGCAATGACGAGAAGGTCAACGTCCTGCAGTATGCCTTGTCCCACCCTTCGGACAATGCGCAGATGCAGCGGGCGCCGGCGCTCGGGGACTCGGTCCCGGCGAGCGTCAATCTGCAGCAGGCCAATGGCAATACCAGCTTTGCCTATTTCTACTGGGCCGGCCAGCCGGTGATCGTGGACCTGAAGACCCGCAGTATCGTGCGCATCGGCGGGTAGCGGTGCTGCGCACCCGTCGCCGCTGCCGCAATACGGGCGGGCTGGGCTTCAGGTGATGCTCAGGCCGCGAAACGGCCGGCATCGGCGCCGTAATGGCCGATATAGCGCGGATTGATCCGATCACGCGGCAGCACCACCAGAACGTCGGTCGTGCCGAACTGGTGATCGACCACCGCCCCTTCCCCGATATAGCCGCCGAGCCGCAGATAGCCCTTCAGCAGCGGCGGCATCTGCGCCAGCGCCGACCGCATGTCGATGATCTCGCCGAGATCCGGGATGGCGGTCACGCGATGCGCATGGGCACGCACGGCCCATTCGGCCGGAGCCGGCGCGTTCTGTTTCAGGAAGGCCAGAGGTAGCGCCAAGGCCTGCGTATTCGTGCCGGCTAGCGAGGCGCATCCGAACAGGACGTCCACGTCGTTGGCCAGGACATAGCTCCAGATCCCCTGCCACAGAAGTTCGACCGTGCGCTTGCCGCGATAGTCCTTAAGGACGCAGGAGCGGCCGAGTTCGAGAAAGCGCTTGCCGGGGTGACGGGCGAGCATCGGCGCGATGTCGAATTCCTGCGCGGTGTAGAAGCCGCCGGCGAGCGCCGCCATCTCCGGTCGCATCAGCCGGTAGGTGCCGACGATCCGGTCCGTCGACGAGCCGCCGCGCGCATGGTCGACCACCAGGAGATGGTCGCAATAGCGGTCGAACACGTCACGGTCGCGCCGCGTCATCTTCTGGAACTTCGAGGGCTGGGCGCTCATCTCCTCGTAGAAGACGTGATAGCGCAGCTGCTGGGCCGCCTTCACTTCGGCAGACGTGCGGGCGAGCCGCACCTCCAGTTCGCCGATCCGGCCGAGGACCGGGGTCGCAGGATCGAAACGGCGCGGGACGCGGCGCATCTTGGCCGGCACGAAGCGCAGCACGACATTGCCGAAATCGAATGATGCCGGCCGCTGGCCGGCAGTAGATACATGTCGGGTCCCGTCCAAGGTCATCGCCACACTCCATCGATCCATGCTGCCGAGGCGGTACAAAGCTTCGGCGACCGTTTGATGACTGCCGCCCGAAACCGCTCCGCATCCGCCTTGCCGTGGGGCCCGACGGTCGTCCCGTCTCGACGTCCGCGCAATCCCCGTGCGCCCGGCTTCCCGCGCCGCCGGCTCACGGCCGGCAGAGCCTTCGACGATCGAATCAAACTGGTGACGCCCCGGCCCCCAATCAACTCATGCCCACGACGACACGTCCACGGATTCCGCCGTCGACGATCTTCTCGGCGGCGTCCACGATACCATCAAAGTCGGTCTCGGTCGCGATGGATCGGAGCTTGGCCGGATCGAGATCCCGCGACAGCCGACGCCATGCCTCCAGCCGCCGCGGCTTCGGCGCCATCACCGAATCCACGCCGAGCAGCGAGATTCCGCGCAGGATGAACGGTGCCACCGAGCCAGGTAGATCCATGCCCTGGGCCAACCCGCAGCAGGCGACAGCGCCGCCATAGCTTGTGGCGGCCAGGACATTGGCGAGCGTGTGGCTGCCAACCGCGTCGACGCCGGCGGCCCAGCGTTCCCTGGCGAGGGGCTTGCCCTTTTCCGACAGTTCCGCCCGGTCGATGATCTCGCTGGCGCCCAGATCGCGCAACCAGTCGGCCTCGGCGGGACGGCCGGTCGAGGCGATGACGGTCCAGCCAAGCTGCGACAGCAAAGCCACGGCCACGGAGCCGACACCGCCCGAGGCACCGGTCACGACCACCGGGCCACTTTCGGGCCGCATGCCGGCGTCCTCCAGGGCCATCACCGACAGCATCGCCGTGTAGCCGGCCGTGCCGATCGCCATGGCGTCCCGTGCCGTGAAGCGTTTCGGCAGCGGCACCAGCCAGTCGCCGTTCAGCCGCGCCCGGCCAGCAAAGGCGCCGTAATGGGTCTCGCCGACGCCCCACCCATTGAGAACGACCTTGTCGCCCGCCTTCCACTCGCCGTGGGTGGAGTGCAGCACCGTGCCGGCCAGATCGATGCCGGGGATCATGGGCCAGCGCCGCACCACGGGCGCACGGCCGGTGATCGCCAGCCCGTCCTTGTAGTTCACGGTGGTCGCCTCGACGGCGATGTCGACATCACCGTCCATCAGTTCGTCAGGCGACATCTCGACGACATCGACGGACTGATTCTTGGCCTCGTCCCGCGACACCAAAATTGCCCGGAATGTTTCCGTCATCGTGTCCCTCCCCATTGTGCCGTCCGTCTGCCCGAGAGAGGGCACACAGCCTTTTAGTCAATCGGATGCGCTGTCGGACCGGGTGCCGGCACGCTCGCGCCGGGGTTGCAGAATGAACTCGTCGAAGAGGATGACGATGGCACCGACCGTGATGCAGGCATCGGCCAGGTTGAAGATCGCAAAGGCCCAGACCGGCGTGTGGAAATAGATGTAGTCGATCACGTAGCCGAGCAGAACGCGGTCGATCAGATTGCCGATCGCGCCGCCGACGATGATCGCCAGGCCGAAATGGGTCAGCCGCCGGTCAGCCGGGGTCTTCACCCACAAGATCAGCACGACCACCAGCACGATGCCGGCCAAGGCAGCGAGCCCCGTGTCGCCCACCCCGGAAAACATCGAGAAGGCGATGCCGTCATTGCGGGCGTGATAGATCGCCAGGAACGGCAGGATCTCGATCGCCTCGCCCAGCGCCATGCGGGCAACGACCAGCGCCTTGATGGCCTGGTCCGCAGCGACGGCGAGCACGACGACGAGAATGTTGAATAGGACGAGGTTGCGGGTCAAAGCGTAAGGGCTCCCCGACGCGCCTCGAACAGCATCACGCCCGTGGCGACGGCCAGATTGAGGCTGTCGGCCTGGCCGGACTGGGGAATGCGCACGAGGACGTCGCAGGCCCGGGCGAGCGGGACCGAGAGGCCGGCCTGTTCGTTGCCCATCAGGAGGATCGTCGGCTGGGCGCCGTATTCGGGCTTGCGGTAGTCGACGGTGCCGTCCATGTGCGTGCCGGCGACCAGGCCGGAAAAGCCCTTGCGCCACGCCAGGAACTCGGCCTCGCTCGCCTTCGCCAAGGGTACGGCGAAGATCGAGCCCATCGTCGCGCGCACGGTCTCCAGCGAGAACGGATCGACGGTCTCGCCGATCAGCACGACCCCCTTCGCGCCTGCGGCATCAGCGGTCCGCATCACCGTACCGAGATTGCCGGGATCGCGAACCCGGTCGAGCGCCAAGATGACGTTTCGGCCCGAGACGTCCAGCTTGGCGAGCGGCGTCAGGCGGCGTCGGAAGACGCCGACCGCATTCTGCGGATTGTCGCGGCGGGTGATCGCCTCCAGCACCTTGGCATTGGCTTCCAGAACGTCGCCGCCGAGCGAGACGGTGCGCGCGGCGGTCTTCTCTAGGAATTCATGCCCGGCCGCTGCCCGCGCGATGACCAGCGTCTGGATTTCCCAGCCGGCGTCCAACGCGTCGCCGACGAGCTTCAGCCCTTCGGCCAGGAACAGGCCGGTCTCGTCGCGATGGCGCTTCTGGGCGAGCGCCCGGATGTCCTTGACGATCGGGTTGGAGACGCTGGACACCTCCTTGACCCGGCCTGGCGCCCGTGTCGGGGCGAAATGCGGGCGGGGGTCTTCGGTCTCGGGCGGGCGCGATCGGTCAGACATCGGCAGCACTCCAACGGGAAAACAGGGATGTCGACAAAAGCCGCGGCTCGGCGCCGGCCTCGCGGATGACGAGCTCGCCCGAGGCCAGCTCCCCGCCGAAGCCCCGCAGGGTCTCGCCCATCAACGCCGACAGGGAGAAGAAGGAGGCACGGATCGAATAGGCGGTGAGGATCACGAAGAGCGGCCTGTCGGAAAGGAGGGCCCGGGTCAGCGCCAGGAGATACGGCAGATCGTCGAACAGCTGCCAGACCTCTCCCTTGGGACCGCGGCCGAATTTCGGCGGATCGAGCAGGATCGCATCGTAGCGGCTGCCGCGCTTGATCTCGCGCTCGGCATAGCGGACCGCGTCCTCGCAGATCCAGCGGATCGACCTGTCGCTCAGCCCGGCCATTTCCTGGTTCTCGCGAGCCCAGCCGATCGCCTTCTTGGACGCATCGACATGGGTGACGTCTGCCCCGGCCCGCGCCGCCACCAGCGAGGCGACGCCGGTATAGCCGAACATGTTGAGCAGCCGGACCGGCGTCTGCCGCTCGCGGTTCGCCCTGCCGATGGCCTCCTCGGCGAAGCGCCAGTGCGCCGCCTGCTCGGGAAACACGCCGACATGGCGGAACGAGGTAAAACGGCCCTGATAGGAGAGCCCGTCATAGCTGAGCGGCCAGGTCTCGCCGAGCGGCACCTTGGGAAAGCGCCAGCGGCCGGTGCCTTCCTCGTCCGTGTCGCCGGTGAATTCGGCGTCGGAGTCCTGCCATTGGGCCGGATCGCGCGGCTCCCAGATCGCCTGGTTCTCGGGACGGCGCACGACCAGGGGGCCGTAGCGCTCAAGCTTCTCGCCGCGGCCTGAATCCAGGAGTGCGTAGTCGGGTGTGGCCTCGACGGTCAGGATCAGTGGACCGGTTTCCGGCGGCCGCTTGCCGGTCGGCGCCGGCAGGTCGAGCCGCGCAGCCACAGGCGGGTCGCTCCGTCCGGCCCTGGTCTCACTCGCCTGCGAGGCCGGTGCCGGGGCACGCACGCGCTGGCGCCCGGCGCCGGTGTCCGTCACCTGCGCGGAGCCCGATTTTGCCGCCATCTTGCGGCTCGTCCGCCGTGCTCGCGCCAAGACGAGCCTCCCTGAATGTTTGGTTGGAAGCGCTCCTTACCGGTTCCGCCGCATCTTGGCAAAGCGATGCAAAACGTGGTCGTTAGGGGCGACGTCATGCAAGCGGGGCCGCATCTGGACGTCCCCGCAAACCAGGGAGGAACTGTCGATGGATCTCAAGGGCGAATACCGGCTGCCGGCGCGACGCGAGGCCGTGTGGGCGGCGCTGAACGACACCGACGTGCTGCGCGCCTGCATTCCCGGCTGCCAGAGCCTGGAGATGACCGGAGAGAACGAGATGGCGGCGACCGTCGTCACCAAGATCGGCCCGGTGAAGGCGAAGTTCGAAGGCCAGGTCCGGCTGGAGAATATCGATCCGCCGCAAAGCTACTCGATCGTCGGCGAGGGCAAGGGCGGCATCGCCGGGTTCGCCAAGGGGGGCGCCGACGTGCATCTGGCCGAAGACGGCGACGAGACGATCCTCACCTACGAGGTGAAGGCGCAGGTCGGCGGCAAGATCGCCCAGCTCGGCGGCCGGCTCATCGATTCCACTGCCAAGAAGCTGGCCGGGCAGTTCTTCGACTGTTTCGCGGAGAAGGTGTCGGGCGGCGCTAGCAACGCCGAAGGCGAGACCGAAGCGGTCTGAGGGATCGTCAGGCGCGCATCAGGGCCCCGTACGTCCCGACCGAATGCACAACGGACGCTCTGGATTACATATTCCCGCAGCGGCGCAGGATGGCGACGCCGGATTCGACCGGTTTCGCCTGCGCCAGCGGAAGGGCCCCTTTAGGCAGCGCGGGAGGTAACCAGCGAGGTGGATCCGGACGGACCGGACACCCTCGCCCGTTCTTCCTGCAGGTGGCGCAGCTTGGCCTCGCTCTCGCTCGCCTCGCGCCGCAGCCGCTCAACCTCGTATTTGCGCTTCCAGGATTTGCGCCGGTAATGCGCCTGGGTCATCCAGGTGCCGATGCCGCCCAGGACGACGCCGAGGATCATCGCGCCCAGAAGCAGGATGAACAGCGGAGCCGAGAAGGCCAGCTGCGGCAACGTCCCGATCGGGTCCAGCGACACCGGGATCGACTGACGATTGGCCACGCAGAAGACGATCAGCACGATCGCGATCGGCACGAGAATGATGAAGGACAGGATTTTGGAGATCATCAGACTTCGCCCCAGACTTAGTTTCTCGATACGCCGGTTCCTCGGCGTGTCAGCGCTTTGACCGGCCGGAGCCGACGCCGGCACCTGAAGATGGGCCGCGACGGGGCCGCGTCAATCATCGGCGCGATTTCACCGCCGCGTCCGCGGCCGGGCTCACGCACAGTATCAAGCTGTCCACGCCCCGGCTCGCACGCATCGGGCCGGCCTTCGCATATCACCGCCCCCGCGAAAGCTCGGTGGCGGCGCTGCGTCAGTCGGCGTTGAGCCGCTCGCGCAGTTCCTTGCCGGCCTTGAAGAAAGGCACCCATTTCTCCTCGACGGCGACCGCCTCGCCAGTCCGCGGATTACGGCCCGAGCGGGGCGGACGGTGCTTGACCGAGAAGGCGCCGAAGCCGCGCAGCTCGACCCGGTTCGATTCGCAGAGCGCCCCGGTGATCTCGTCGAAGATCGCGTTGACGATCGTTTCCACGTCGCGCTGGTAGAGATGAGGATTGCGCGTGGCGATGGCCTGCACGAGTTCCGACTTGATCAAGCGACTGCTCCCCTGAGCCCATGAAGAAACGGCCGCGACCGCTTCGCCGCGATCGCAACGGCAAGGCAGAACACGACAATCCAGTTGTTTCCACCACTTAACGCAGTGGCGATGAACCATCGAGAGGCTGCCAGAGCGACACGAGACCGTCAAGGTGACCGGCCTTGCGAAGGACGGCCGATGCCAGCGATGCCGACCGGGGATCGAGACCCAGAACGTCGTAGAATGCGGCGCGGGCGCCGGCGAAGATCGACAGGTCGAAGCCGTCATCCTTGGGCTCGCGATCGATGATCCGGATACCACCTTCGATCCCGCGATCCTCCTCGAGCCAGCGGCGAACCTCGTTCTCGCCGCCGAGCGCGTCCACCAGCCGGTTCTTGAGGCCCTGCTGGCCGCTGAAGATCGAGCCGTCGGCCAGGACCCGGGCTTCGGCCAGGCTCATGTCGCGCCGCTCGGCGACCAGCGCGACGAACCACTCATAGGTGTCCATGACCAGACGGCTGATCATCTCCTTCGCCGCTTCCGGCGCCGGTGCGAAGGGCGACGGCTCGGCCTTGAGCGGCGCGGACTTGATGGCGTTGATCTCGACGCCGACGGTGTCGAGCAACACCGAGGCGTCGACATACTGGAAGATGACGCCGATCGAACCGACAATGGAGGTGCGCCGGGCGACAATGTGATCGGCGCCGGACGCAATCATGTAGCCGGCCGATGCCGCCAGGGTGCCGATCTCGGCCGCCACCGGCTTCACCTCGGCGATGGCGCGTACTGCCTCGTAGATGGACTCGCCGCCCACGGTCGTCCCGCCGGGTGAGTCGATGCGCAGGACGACCGCCTTTACGGCATCCTCGTCCTTCAGCCGGTCAAGAAGGTCCAGCAGCTTCTGGT
The DNA here is from genome assembly GCF_036549475.1 of Aurantimonas sp. A2-1-M11. Classification (NCBI taxonomy): domain Bacteria; kingdom Pseudomonadati; phylum Pseudomonadota; class Alphaproteobacteria; order Hyphomicrobiales; family Aurantimonadaceae; genus Aurantimonas; species Aurantimonas sp. A2-1-M11. The sequence continues at coordinate 42,846 of NZ_JAZHLI010000007.1, forward strand.
CCTCCAGGATCATGCCCTCGATCGAGACGCGGGCGATCTGGTCGCCGGATGTCGCTGCGCGGTCTGCCGACAGGACATAGGCGCCGACCGCTATGGCGATGGCGACGATCACGATGGCGGCAACCCGCCAGAAGCTCAGCTTGCGGCGCAGCCGGCGACGGTCGATCAGATCCTCGGCGATCGCGGACATGGGGCTCTCCGTGCATGCGAACACGCAGTCGTCCGCGCCGCGACGGTTACAGCATCACCCCGCAATATGGAATCGGTTTTCGGCGCAACACGCGGTTGCTGGCGGAAAGCGTATCGATTGCGGTGACAACCATTCCCATATGATGCTGGCCGAGGCACACGAACAATTCACTTTTTACGCGTAGTGTTAACGTCTGTCTGCCGGTCGAACGCAAAAACCCCGTATTGCTGTGCAGGATGCGGGGGCTGCTTTTCACGTGCCGCAGGGTCTGGCACGGAGCAATGGCACCCAGAGGACGAGATCGATGGTAGACAGCAACCATCCCGAGTTGCGCGCGACCAGCGGGGCACATGACCGGTTGCAGCCGGCGTCGCGCGCGTCGCGCGAGTTCGTTCGCGCGCGACGCCACTCGCGGCTGGTGCGGATCCTCAAGATAGGGTTGCCGGCCCTGGCCGCGCTGATCGTCGTCGGCGGCATCGCAGTGACCTGGGTGGCGCGCAGCCTGCCGGAGGATTTCTCGGTTGTCGGCACGTCCATCGAGGACGGCCGCATCGTCATGGAAGACCCGCGCATGTCCGGTATCGACTCCAACAACCGACCTTATGAACTGATCGCCGAGCGGGCGATCCAGTCTCTGGGCGGCGGGGGCGTCGATCTGGAAAAGATTACCGCCAAGATCGCGATCGACGATGACACGACGGCCGATATCTTGGCTGCCGCCGGAAAATACGACCCTACCGCCGAAACCCTGAAGCTTGACGGTGGCGTGCAGGTCGATACGACCAGTGGCATCACCATCAGCCTGGCCGCCGCGGACATCGACATCGCCAGCGGCGAGATGAAGGGTCGCGGCCCGGTCCGGATCGAGACACCGAACCAGACGATCGAATCGAGCTCGCTGAATCTTTCGGACGGCGGCGCAGTGATTACCTTTGGCGGGCGGGTCAAGATGCTGCTGCGCCCCGAACCGCCGTCGCAAGCCCTGCAACAAGCGTCAACCAGCGAGTAACCAATGCGAAGCTTCATCTCCCGCAGCGCCATCATTGCCAGCGCCGCCCTCCTCGCCGGGCTCGCCGTAGGCTCGCCTGTCGGGGCCCAGCAGACCGAGCCCGGACTCGGGCAGAGCTTTGGCGGCCTGCAGGTCGACGGCGACCAGCCGATCTCGATCGAGTCGAACCAGTTGGTCGTGGATGATGCCCAGGCAATCGCGACCTTTACCGGCAATGTCCAGGTCGAGCAGGGAGAAACCGAACTGCGCACCGGTCGGCTCGTGGTCACCTACAAGAAGGACGAGAGCGCCGACGGCCAGGCGTCCCGCGGGGGCGGCGGCCTGCCGGGCGGTTCGAACCAGATCGAGCGCCTGGAAGCCAGCGAGAAGGTCTACGTGAAATCGGCCGATCAGGTCGCCACCGCCGACCAGGCTGATTTCGACATGACCAGCCAAGTGGTGGTGATGCGCGGCAATGTCGTCCTGACACAGGGCCAGAACGTCGCCGAGGGCTGCCGGCTGACAATACAGATGGATACCGGCCTGGCGCGCCTCGAGAGTTCTTGCGATGGCGTCGACACGGGCGGTCGTGTGCGCTTGATGCTGACGCCGGGCGCCGGCCAGGCGACGAATTGAGACGCGCCTTGAAACGCCAGCCCGCAGAATCCTTGATGTCAGCGTCGCAAGCGGGCCTGGAGCCCGCCGCGCCGGCGTACGACCCGCACGATGGCCTGGACGGGCGCGAAGGTCTCTTGCCGGACGAGGCGGAAGGAACGCTGGCGGCTGCCGGCCTGACCAAGACCTATCGCGGCCGCCGCGTCGTCGACGATGTGGGACTCATGGTCCGACGCGGCGAAGCGGTCGGCCTGCTCGGCCCCAACGGCGCCGGCAAGACGACCTGCTTCTACATGATCACAGGCCTCGTCCCCGTCGATGCCGGCCGCATCATGCTCGACGGCCACGACATCACGGCGGTGCCGATGTATCGGCGCTCGCGCCTCGGCATCGGCTATCTTCCCCAGGAAGCGTCGATCTTCCGTGGCCTGTCGGTGGAGGACAACATCCGCGCCGTGCTGGAGGTCGTGGAACCCGATCGCGACGTGCGCGAGGCAGAGCTGACGGCGCTGCTCGGCGAATTCCACATCGACCACCTGCGCAAGCAGGCCTCGACATCGCTGTCGGGCGGCGAGCGGCGGCGCTGCGAGATTGCCCGTGCCCTCGCTTCCAAGCCGACCTTCATGCTGCTGGACGAGCCCTTCGCCGGCGTCGATCCGATCGCCGTCTCCGACATTCAGGAACTGGTGCGGCATCTGACCAAGCGCGGCATCGGCGTCCTCGTCACTGACCACAATGTCCGCGAGACGCTGGGTCTGATCGACCGCGCCTACATCATGCATGCCGGCGCGGTGCTGACCCACGGCAAGCCGCAGGAGATCGTCGATAATCCCGACGTGCGGCGATTCTATCTCGGCGACGAATTCAGCTTCTAGAAACCGTCGCCCAAATCATGCGCAGCCGGAAGGCGGGCCACGCGCCCTGCGGCCGCGGATCGACTGCCACGCCACCGCAGCCGCAGGGCAGCGCGCCGAGAACGGCCTCGGCAGTCTCTTGCCCCGATCGAACTCACATTGACAACGAATGTGGCAAACCGCTTTGATGGCCGGGAAAGGACGGCGGCATCCCGCGGTTCTGATCGGAATGATAACCGTTCCCGTCAACAGACCCGTCCCGGGTCGGCAGGCCCGTCCTGGGGGAGTGTCTCGGCGTCCATGGCTCTTTCCGCCAAACTGCAGATGCGGCAATCGCAATCGCTGGTGATGACGCCCCAGCTGCTGCAATCCATTCGACTCCTGCAGTACAGCAATGTCGAACTGGCGGCCTATGTCGCCGGAGAGGTGGAGCGCAATCCGCTGCTCGCCGCAGGCGCGGCCGAGCCTGCCGGCGATTCGGCGGTCCCAGCCGATATGCCCGTGCCGATGGCTTCGCATGACGAGGCGGCTGCCGGGACGCCGATTACAGGTTCGGAGAACGACAGCGCCACCTTCGAGAGCGGCTTTGCAGGGCGCGAGGAGGCCGTCGACCGGCCCGAGCGTGCAGACATTGGCCGGCGCGGCGAAGGCCGCATCATGGCCTCCGAGCATGATTTCAGCGTCGAGGATCTGGCCGAACGGCAGCCATCGCTCAACGCCCACGCCCGGTCGGAAGTGCGCGATGCGCTGTCGGCCGGTCCCGCCCGGAAGATCGGAGAGGCCATGGTCGAGCATCTCGACGAAAGCGGCTATCTGCGGCTGTCCTGCGACCAGCTTGCCGCAGATCTGGGCGTCACGGTCGAAGACATCGAGCCGGTGCTGGCAACCATCCAGAGCGAGGCGACACCGGCCGGCCTGTTCGCCCGCGATCTCGCCGAATGCCTCGCCATCCAGCTTCGCCGCCGCAACCGCTTCGACCCCGTCATCGCTGCGGTGATCGGCAATCTCGACCTTCTCGCACGGCGCGACTTCGCGGCGCTTCGACGGCTGACCGGCGAGGACGAACCCGGACTGATGGATATCCTGGCCGAGATCCGGGGACTCGACCCCAAGCCCGGTCATGCCTTCGATCATGAGGGTTTCGAGGCCATCGTCCCCGACGTCATCGTGACCGAGGCGCAGGACGGCGGCTGGCAGGTCGAGCTCAATCCCGAGGCCCTGCCCCGCGTCCTGGTCGACAATGACTATCTGCGCACCGTGCGCAGCGGCGGCTTGTCCGACGATGACCGCGTGTTCATCGGCGAATGCCAGCAATCGGCAAATTGGCTGGTGCGCTCGCTGGACCAGCGGGCAAAGACCATCGTCAAGGTCGCCAGCGAGATCGTGCGGCGGCAGGACGGCTTCCTGACCAAGGGCATCGGCGGGCTGAAACCGATGACGCTGACGTGCGTCGCCGAAGCGATCGGCATGCACGAATCCACCGTCAGCCGGGTGACCGCGACCAAGTTCATCGCAACGCCCCGCGGGACCTTTGAAATGCGGTTCTTCTTCACGGTGGCGATCGCCTCGGCAAATGGCGGCGATGCCCATTCGGCCGAGAGCGTGAAATACCGGATCAAGCTGCTGATCGATGGGGAAAGCCAGGGCAAGGTGATGTCTGACGACGACATCGCCGCCATATTGAAGAAGGAAGGAGTCGATCTGGCCAGGCGCACCGTGGCGAAATATCGCGAGGCGCTCGGCATTCCCTCCTCAATCCAGCGCCGGCGCGAGATGAACGCGCGGCGGCTGGCCTCCTGATGGCGGACTCCGCCCCGACGCCGCGCTGGGACCGCGGCGGGTTGCGGACCCCTTTCCCGGACGCGGGGCCGGCCGCGTTGACACTCCGGGCGATCCTCCCTAGAAGGCGCCACTTCTTGAGCCTGGAGGGCGCAATGTCCGATCATGCCGCGATTGCGATGATCGGACGGCATCCAACTCCGGCCCGGCGCGTTCCTGTCGACCGGTTCACGATGCCGGGTCAACTGTCACCGCAAGGGAGCTTCCAGCCATGAGTCTTCGTATCTCGGGTAAGCACATGGACATCGGCGACTCGTTCCGTACGCGGATCAGCGATCGTCTGGGCGAAGCGGTCGACAAATATTTCGACGGAAACTTTTCCGGTACGGTCGTCGTGTCGAAGAACGGCTCCCGTTTCTCGACCGATTGCGTCGTGCATCTCGATACCGGTGTCGTGTTCCAGGCTGCGGGCCAGGCTCACGAACCGGAGGTCAGCTTTGCCGAGGCGGCCGAGCGGATCGAGAAGCGGCTGCGTCGCTACAAGCGCCGGCTGAAGGATCACAAGGCCTCATCGACCGAGCATCGCGACATGACCTATTCGGTCATGGCGGCGATCCCGGAAGAGGACGAAGAGCTTCCCGAGGATTTCTCCCCGGCGATCATCGCCGAGACCACGCTGAAGGTTGGCACGCTTTCGGTTGCCGGTGCTGTCATGGAACTCGATCGTCAGGACGGTCCGGTGGTGGTGTTCCGCAATGCCAAGTCGGGCGATCTGAACATCGTCTTTCGGCGGCCGGACGGCAATTACGGCTGGGTCGACCCGTCGACCTACGCCGAGCGAGCGTGAGCGCCACACAAGGTTTGGGGCTCACACTGACGCGCTCCGCAGGATAAGGCATCGCAGCGATGGACTTCGAAACGCTCATCGAACCGGCGGCGATTCTGCCCGGCTTGCGGGCCAACTCCAAGAAGCAGGTGCTTCAGGAGTTGGCCGAAAAGGCTGCGGAGATCACCGGACTCACCGAGCGTGAGATCTTCGAGACGATCCTGCAGCGCGAGAAGCTCGGCTCGACGGGCGTCGGCAACGGCATCGCGATCCCGCATGGAAAGCTGCCGTCGCTCGACCGGATCGTGGGCGTCTTCGCGCGCCTCAGCCGCCCCGTCGAGTTTGATGCCCTGGACGACCAGCCGGTGGACCTCGTCTTCCTCCTGCTCGCGCCCGAGGGTTCGGGTGCCGACCATCTGAAGGCCCTGTCGAAGGTCGCGCGGCTGCTGCGCAACCCGGAGACGGTGGCCAATATCCGCGGCTCGCGCGACGCCGGTTCGATCTATTCGCTGATGACCACCGCGGCCACGCAGAACGCCGCCTGATCACCCCGATCAGGGGCTGTCACGACCGGTGCGGTCAACGTAAAAAGGCGGGCCTGCCCAAGCAGTCCCGCCTTTTTCATGTCCGATTGTCGGCTGGCCGTCAGTGGGTGCTGACGGTCTGCAACTCGTTCTCGTCGGCGCTGGCCAGGATGCTGCCGCGGTCGTCGGAAACCGCCAGGGGCGTGCCGTCGGCGGAGAACAGCGCCCACAGATTGAGACCCGGCTGGATCGACTTCGCCGCCGGGAAGCGCGCGCGCATGTCGTCGGAGGACATGCGGCGCAGATAGGCGAGATGCCCCTCGCCGATGGCAGCGAGATCCGTTTCGGTCATGGTCGACGCGATTTCATGGGTCATAGGACGTCTCCTTTCTAGGCAAACGTAGGCAGTTCGGGTCAGTCGGCGACCGCGATCTTGATCTTCTTGACGATTCGCTCGGGTTCAGGCTTGGCCAGATCCACGAGCAGAAGGCCGTTTTTCAGTGTCGCCCCGGTGATCCGCATGCCGTCGGCGAGGAGGAAACACTTCTGGAACTGTCGCGCCGCGATGCCGCGATGCAGATATTCGCGCTCCGAATCGTCGCTCTGGCGGCCGCGGATCATCAGTTGGTTCTCTTCCGTCGTGACCTCGAGGTCCTCGGGCCGGAACCCCGCCACCGCCAGGGTGATGCGGATGAGATCCTCGCTCTGGTCATCGGCGGGCCTGGGACGGATCCGTTCGATGTTGTAGGGAGGGTAACCGTCACCGCCCTTGGCGATCCTCTCCAGCGTCCTTTCGACGCTGTCGAAGCCAAGCAGCAGCGGGCTGGAAAACGGCGTCATGCGGCTCATCGGTCGTGAAGTCCTTCGGAAAGCGACTTTCGGTGGCAGCGGCCCTGACAGGCACCGCTCCCGGCCAATGGTTCCCATATGGCGACGACCCTCGCTTCCTTCAATCGTCCGCCGTTCCTCTTCCCATGCAATCCTTCAATGCCATCGTCGCACCGCTTCCTTGCCAAACGAAGAACGGCGGCCCGCCGAGGCAGACCGCCGTTCCATCCATCCGCCCGCCGGCCGGTCAGGAGGCCGTGGCTGCACCCGGACGGAAGTTGAGTGCCACGCCGTTCAGGCAATGGCGCTTGCCGGTGGGCTTCGGGCCGTCGTCGAAGATGTGACCAAAATGGCCGCCGCAGGTGGCACAATGGACCTCGGTGCGGGTGTAGATCAGCCGGTAATCCTCGCGCGTGCCGATGACGTCATCGGACAGGGGCGCCCAGAAGCTGGGCCAGCCGGTACCGGACTCGAACTTGGTCTCGGACGAATAGGCCGGCGTGTCGCAACCGGCGCAGGCGTAGAGGCCAGACGCCTTGTTCTCGTTCAGCGGGCTGGAGAAGGGCCGTTCGGTCGCCTCCTCGCGCAACACCGCGAACTGATCGGGCGTCAGCAGCTTGCGCCACTCATCCTCGGTCTTGGTCACCGGAAAGGCCTCGTCGCTGGCATGGGCGCCGCCGCGGAAGAACAGGCTGCCGCCTACCGCAGTCACTGCAAGCGCGGCCGTGCCTGCCAGGAAATTTCGTCTGCGCATGGTACGTCTCCTTCGTAGGGCCGGTTGGAGCAATCCGCGCGATCTGCGCGCACCTCGGCAGTCTCAAACTTCATATCCGACTGCAGATATGATCGGCTTCGTCGGCAAGTGCCAGCCTGTTACGCAGAAGTGAGAAAGTGCGTGATCCCGCGCCGGTGACGGCGCGGGATCATCGGCTGGCGGGAACCGCCTCTCCCGGGACACAGGATGGCGGCCCCGCCATGCGCCGATTACATGGACGGCATCAGGACCGTATCGATGACATGCACGACGCCGTTCGACTGCATGACGTCGGCCTGGACGACCGTCGCCTTGTTGCCCGCGGCATCCGTGACGATGATGTTGTCGCCGTCCATCGACAGGGTGATGTTCTCGCCGGCAACGGTCGGGGCCGGGTGCTCGCCGCCGTCATCCTCGATCATCTTCATCGCCTCTTCCGACGACGCCTTGGCCGGGACGACGTGATAGGTCAGGATCTTGGCGAGCTGCTCCTTGTTCTCCGGCTTCAGGAGATCCTCGACGGTGCCCTCGGGCAGCTTCTCGAACGCCTCGTTGGTCGGCGCGAAGACGGTGAAGGGACCTTCGCCGGAGAGCGTCTCGGCGAGGCCGGCGGCCTGCACGGCCGCGACCAGCGTCGTCAAGTTCGAGGCTGCGGAGGCGTTCTCGACGATGGTCTTGTCGGCGCTCATCTCGGCGCCGCCGACCATGGTCGTGTCCTGAGCGAAGCTGCCGGAGGTGAAGCCGACGCTGCCGGCGGCAACGAACGAAGCGATGGCGGCCGAACGGATAAGGGTCTTGATCATATCGGTTGTCTCCCAGTGAAACGTGGATTTCCGTGGAAATCGTTGTTTCCTCCCGGTCAGGAGGATGCGGGAGATACGAAGGGTGATGCGGGCCGGCTTCGAAACCGACGATCACGCCTGCGTCAGGCGAACTTGACCGACGGACAGACAAGAAGCGGCGGCATCCGATTGGCTTAAGCGGCAGGCCATCGTGGTTTTACGCATCGCGGCATGGATCCAACGTTCAGCCCATCCCGGCGGCGGGGCGTGATTGCCCTCAGTCCTCGACGCGGCCGCGCAGGTTCTTGATCTGGGAGCGCCCCTTCTTGGCCTTCAGGCGGCGCTCGACCGATCCCTTCGTGGGGCGCGTCTTGCGGCGGGGCGGCAGCGGCGGCTTCAGGGCCTCGCGGACGAGGGCCGCCAGCCTGTCGCGCGCATCCTCCCGGTTGCGCTCCTGGCTGCGGAAGCGGGAGGCCTCGATCAGGATATCGCCATCCTTGGTGGCCCGCTGGCCGGCCAGCCGCAGGAGCCGGCGCAACGCATCGGGATGCAGCGCCTCGCAGGCCGCGGCGGCAAAGCGCAACTGCACGGCGCTCGAGACCTTGTTGACGTTCTGCCCGCCCGGACCGCCGGCACGGATGAACTGCTCCTGCAGGTCTCCGCCCGGGATCGTCACGCGTTCGTTGATCGTCAGGTCGTGATCGCTGGCCATGCCTTCTGCCCCGTCTGCGGCCGGCGCCGCGTCTCGATGGCCATGGATAGCGATGCTGGCGCCGGGCGGCAATGTGGCCGCGAGCTTGCGTGTTCCGGCAGGTTGATCGGGGCCGTCCGGAACTGTGCAGGCCGCGCGGCCTGCCGCACCGTGCCGGTTATTCGGCGGCGAGCGCCTGAGCCGGGGCCGCCTGCATCACCTCGACATCGACGTGATCCTCGAACTTGGCGAAATTGGCCCGGAACATGGCCACCAGCCGCGCGGCCTGCGCGTCATAGGCGGCCTTGTCGGGCCAGGTCGCACGAGGATCGAGGATGGTCGGATCGACGCCGTCCACCGCAACCGGCACCTGGAAGCCGAAATTCGGATCGGCCCGGAACTCGGCGTCTTTCAGGCTGCCATCGAGCGCGGCGGAGAGCAGCGCCCTTGTGACCTTGATCGGCATGCGGTGGCCGGTGCCATAGGCGCCGCCGGTCCAGCCCGTGTTGACCAGCCAGCAATCGACGTGGTGCCGGGCGATGAGATCGCGCAGCAGATTGCCGTATTCGGCCGGATGCCGCGGCATGAAGGGCGCGCCGAAGCAGGTCGAGAACGTCGCTTCCGGCTCGGTGACGCCCTTTTCCGTGCCGGCGACCTTGGCCGTGTAGCCCGACAGGAAATGATACATGGCTTCGGCCGGCGTCAGCCTGGCGATGGGCGGCAGCACGCCGAAGGCATCGGCGGTCAGCATGATGAGGTTGCGCGGATGGCCGTCCACGCCGGTCTCGCTGGCATTGGGGATGAAATGCAGCGGATAGGCGGCGCGGGTGTTTTCGGTCAGCGATCCATCGTCGAAATCGGGGACACGATCCTCGTCGAGGACCACGTTCTCCAGCACCGTGCCGAAGCGGCGGGTGGTGGCGAAGATCTCGGGTTCGGCCTCGGCCGACAGGCGGATGGTCTTGGCGTAACAGCCGCCTTCGAAGTTGAAGATGCCATCTTCGCCCCAGCCATGCTCGTCGTCGCCGATCAGCGTGCGATGCGGGTCGGCCGACAGCGTGGTCTTGCCGGTGCCCGACAGGCCGAAGAACACGGCGCCGTCGCCGTCCGGCCCGACATTGGCCGAGCAATGCATCGGCATCACGCCCTTTTCGGGAAGGAGGAAGTTCAGTGCGGTAAAGACCGACTTCTTCATCTCTCCGGCATAGGAGGTTCCCCCGATCAGGACGAGCTTGCGGGACAGGTCGACGCCGATCACGGTCTCGGTGCGGCAGCCATGGCGCTCGGGATCGGCGCGGAAGGACGGCAGGTCGATGATCGTCATTTCGGGGACGAAATCCTGCAGCGCTTCACGCGACGGCCGGATCAAGAGATTGCGGATGAACAGCGAGTGCCAGGCATATTCCGTGACGACGCGGACGCGGATGGCGTTCTGCGGATCGGCGCCGCCGATCAGATCCTGCACGAAGAGGTCGCGGCCGGCGGAAGCGGTTCCGAAGTCCTCGCGCAGCCGCTCGAAGGCCTCGGGCGCCATGGCCGCGTTATTGTCCCACCACACCGCCGGCTCGGTCAGTTCGTCGCGGACGATGAACTTGTCCTTGGCCGAGCGGCCGGTGTGCTTGCCGGTCGTCGCCACGAAGGCGCCATGGGCGGTGACGCGGCCCTCGCCGCGGCGGATGGCTGTCTCGATCAGCTCCGCCTCGCCGAGGTTCCAGCGCACGGAGGACAGCCCGTCGAGGCCGGTCGTCTCGATTCCGCAGTCAGGATTTCTCGTGCCGATCTCGTCCACTGTCGTCTCCTTGCCGAACGCCCGCGTCTGCAGGCTCAGCGCCCACCATCTTGCCGCCCGTCCAGTAACTACCCAGCGCCTTGCGACAAGCAAGCCCTGCATCTGGAAAATCGACAATCGAAACAGATGCTTAATCGATTAAATACTGTCACGTACCAATATGATCGATTGAAATCGCGGCGGGAGAACGGCGCACCCCTCGTCAGCATCGCCCATCTCTTCGCACCAGGACCGTCGGCCAATTCGCGCCGGCTTTCGGCCGCGGCGCCCGCCAATCGCACTGGCACCTTTCGCGGTCGCACGCATTGTCCTTCCTGACAGCGCCATGGTCTGGCGCCACGACACGAACGGCACAGGAGAGCCACGCATGACCACAAGCGACAGCGAGAAGTTCTGGGACACGATCGGCAATTTCGACACCTGCATGGTGGTGACGCGCGACAATGGCCGGATGCGCGCCCGGCCGATGGCGCCCCGGCTGCGCGGCGACGACAGAAAACTTTATTTCCTGACCGAGCGCATGACCCACAAGGTCGAGGAGATCGCTCTCGACGACGATGTCATCTGCACTTTCTCCAAGCATGGCCAGTACATGTCGCTGTCCGGACGCGCCCAGGTGGTGAGCGACCGCTCGCTCGTCGCCGACCTCTGGGATGCCTCGGCCGAGTCCTGGCTGCCGGAAGGCAAGAACGATCCGGATGTGGTCGTGCTGGTCGTCGATCCGGACGCGGCGGAAATCTGGGACGTGAAGGCCAGCCGGGTCACGCAGGCCTGGGAATTTGCCAGGGCCTATGTGGGCGGCGAGGAGCGTCCGCAGATCGGCGAACACCACAAGGTCGATCTGTAGGCAGCAGCCGCAAGGCGCCGCCGCACGGCGGCGAAGCCTGCTTTCCGCGCGAATCCGCGGCTCTGACAGCCGCCGGCGCGGCGAAATCTTCCGCTACGTCTTTGTAATTTTCCAATCCCGCCACATTTATCGCTGATTGGCGCTGCCGATGGGCGCTCGTGATTGGAAAGTTTTCGCAGAAGGGACATCTGCCTTGTCGGCCGGCGACCCGGTACAATGCCGGCCGCGGCCGAGCCCCTCCGTGACAGGATCGTCGCGGCCAGGGACGGAAATTGGAGAAGATCGCAATGCCAACCATCGCCCTTGTCGACGACGACAGGAACATTCTCGCGTCGGTGTCGATTGCGCTGGAGAATGAGGGCTACCGGGTCGAGACCTACACCGACGGCGCCTCGGCGCTGGAGGGGTTGCAGACGCGGCCGCCCAACTTGGCCATCTTCGACATCAAGATGCCGCGGATGGACGGCATGGAACTGCTGCGGCGGCTGCGTCAGAAATCCGACATCCCGGTGATCTTCCTCACCTCCAAGGATGATGAGATCGACGAGCTGTTCGGTCTGAAGATGGGCGCCGACGACTATATCCGCAAACCGTTCTCGCAGCGTCTGCTCGTCGAGCGCGTGCGGGCGATCCTGCGGCGCGGTGCTCCGCGCGAACCCGCCAAGGCCGGCGGTCCGGTGCCCGAATCCTCGCTGGAGCGGGGTCAGCTGGTGATGGACCAGGAGCGCCACACCTGCACCTGGACCGGCCATCCGGTGACGTTGACCGTGACAGAGTTCCTGATCCTGCACTCTCTTGCCCAACGTCCGGGCGTGGTAAAGAGCCGCGACGCGCTGATGGATGCGGCCTATGACGAGCAGGTCTATGTCGACGATCGCACCATCGACAGCCACATCAAGCGGCTGCGCAAGAAGTTCAAGGCGATCGACGACGACTTCGACATGATCGAGACCCTCTACGGGGTCGGCTACCGCTTCCGGGAAGCGTGACCGAACCCAGGGAAGGCTGATGGCGGCCATCACCGAAACAGAAGCGGGCAGTGGCGACGGCGGGTCGGAGCGGCGCAACCACCGGCGGCGCGAGGCGCTCGTGCGCGGAAGGCTGCGCCGGCTGCCGTTCATCCGCCGCGTCCTCTACCGCACGCGCTGGCTTCTGGGCCACACGATCTTTTCGTCGCTCACCCGGCGCATCGTCTTCCTGAACCTGGTGGCGCTGATCGTCCTCGTCTCGGGCATCCTCTATCTCAACCAGTTCCGTGCCGGGCTGATCGATGCCCGCGTGGAGAGCCTGCTCACCCAGGGCGAGATCATCGCCAGTGCCATCGCGTCCTCGGCGACGGTGGAGACGAACTCGATTACCCTGGATCCCGAGCGCCTGCTGGAGCTGCAGGCCGGCGACACGCTGGCGCCGAGCGCGGAATCCATCGACAGCCTCGACTTCCCGATCAATCCGGAGCGCGTGGCGCCCCTGCTGCGCCGACTGATCTCGCCGACCCGGACCCGGGCGCGCCTCTACGACCGCGACGCCAACCTCATTCTCGATTCCCGGCATCTTTATTCGCGCGGGCAGATCCTGCGCTACGACCTGCCGCCGGTCGCCGTGGACGAGGAGCCCGGCTTCATCGATGCCGCTTCCGACTGGTTCCAGGATCTGTTCCAGCGCCGCGACCTGCCGGTCTATCGCGAGACGCCGGGCGGGTCCGGCGCGTCCTATCCCGAGGTCATGAACGCCCTGACCGGCGGCCCCGCCACCGTGGTGCGGGCCACCGAGGGCGGCGAACTGATCGTTTCCGTCGCGGTGCCGATCCAGCGGTTCCGCGCCGTCCTGGGCGTCCTGATGCTGTCCACCCAAGGCGGCGACATCGACAAGATCGTCCAGGCCGAGCGGACGGCGATCGTGCGCACCTTCGCCGTCGCCTCAGTGGTGACGATCGTCCTGTCGATCCTGCTTGCCTCGACCATCGCGACACCGCTGCGACGCCTGTCGGCCGCCGCGATCCGGGTGCGGCGCGGCGTCAACGAACGCACGGCGATCCCCGATTTCGGCGACCGGGCCGACGAGGTCGGCAATCTGGCCACGGCCCTGCGCGACATGACCAATTCGCTGTATGCGCGCATGGACGCGATCGAAACCTTCGCAGCCGACGTCAGCCACGAGTTGAAGAACCCGCTGACCTCGCTGCGCAGCGCCGTCGAAACCCTGCCGCTGGCCCGCAACGACGCCTCGCGCGAGCGGCTGCTCGAGATCATCCAGCACGATGTGCGCCGGCTCGATCGGCTGATCACCGACATTTCCGACGCCTCGCGCCTCGACGCCGAACTGGCCCGCCAGATCGCCTCACGGGTCGATCTTGCCGCGCTGCTGCGCGCGGTGGTGGACGGCGCCCGCAGCCAGTCCAGGGCAGGCAGGCAGGTGACGATCAGCTTCGAGAAGCAGATCCTGCCAGGCTCGTCGAAGGACGGCTATATGGTGACCGGCCACGATCTGCGGCTGAGCCAGGTCTTCACCAATCTGATCGAGAATGCCCGCTCCTTCGTGCCCGACGAGAACGGGCGCATCGACGTGCTGCTGCGGCGCCGCAACAGCCGGGTGGTGGTGGTGGTGGTCGAGGACAACGGCCCCGGCATCCAGGCCGAGATCATCGACCGGATTTTCGAGCGCTTCTACACGGACCGTCCGTCCGCCGAGGCCTTCGGCCAGAATTCCGGCCTCGGCCTGTCGATCAGCCGTCAGATCGTCGAAGCCCACGGCGGCACGATCCGCGCCGAGAACATCGTCGACGACACGGCGCCGAACGGCGTCGCCGGAGCGCGCTTCATCGTGTCGCTGCCGGCCGAATGAGCGATCCGGCCAATGTCCATGGCAGCGCGGTCCGGATCGGCGATCTCGGCATCCTGATCCGCGGCCCGGCGCGCAGCGGCAAGTCGTCCCTGGCACTGTCGACGCTGCGCCGCTGCGCCGCGCTGGGCCTCGACGCCGTGCTCGTGGCCGACGATCGCATCCTGATCGTGCGGGACGGCGATACGACACTGCACATGTCGGCGCCCGCGACACTGGCCGGACTGATCGAGATCTCCGGAATCGGCATCCTGCGCGAGCCATGCGCGGCATCGGCGGCCCTCGGGCTCGTCGTCGACCTGGTCGATCCGGCCATCATCGATCGATTGCCGGAACCGCGGACGACGACGATTCTCGGCCTGCCGATCCGGCAGGTCGACCTGCCGGCGCGCGATGCGTCCTTCGGCGCCGACATCCTCGCGTCCGTGGTGCTGTCGCCGTTCGCCGACGACGTCTGAAAAGAGGTGTGCTCGCAACTGCGAGCAGGGCCATCATTTAACTTGCGTCGGGACCGAAGGATGGCGAGGATGCGCGCCGTACCGATCGGCGTCGCCGCATCGGTGCACAAAAATATGCGGCCGGATGGCCCAGCGTTTCAGGGAGGCCGCAGCAATGCCGGGCCAGACTAGCGGGAGGTTCGGTCTATGATCGGCCTCGTACTCGTGACTCACGGCCGGCTTGCCGACGAATTTCGTCACGCGGTCGAACACGTCGTCGGCCCGCAGGACGCCTTCGAGACGATCTCGATCGGGCCGGAAGACGACATGGAGCAGCGGCGCGTCGATATCGTCGAGGCCGTGGCCCGGGCGGAACGCGGCAGCGGTGTGATCATTCTCACCGACATGTTCGGCGGAACGCCCTCCAATCTCGCCATTTCGGTCATGGACGGCAATCGGGTCGACGTCCTGGCCGGCGTCAACCTGCCCATGCTGATCAAGCTGGCCAGCGTACGCGAGGAGAAGCCGCTTGCGGTCGCTCTCGTCGAAGCGCAGGAGGCCGGCCGCAAATACATCAATGTCGCCAGCCGGGTTCTGAGCGGCAAGTGAGCACCGATCCCCGCACCCCTGCATCCCGGCCGGCCGAAGCCGGCAGACATTGTTCCATGACCTCATCCCGGACCCCTCCTCCCCGTATCCTGACCATCATGAACAAGCGTGGCCTGCATGCCCGCGCTTCGGCGCGCTTCGTCCAGACGGCCGAGACGTTCGATGCCGAACTGACGATTTCGCGCGACGGCATGACCGTCGGCGGCCAGTCGATCATGGGGCTGATGATGCTCGCCGCGAGCCAGGGCACGACCATCGAGGTCGCGGCCAAGGGCCACGACGCGATGGCAGCCCTCGACGCCATCCAGACCCTCGTCGCCCGCCGCTTCGGCGAGGACAGCTGACGCGTCAGCAAATTCGCCGGTGATCCCGAGATTCAATCGGTCGGAGCATCCCTCGCACGTCGGACGCTCGCCGCTACCCCGCAGGCGGCCTTGCGCCTGCCGGCGCATCCTCGGCAGCCCTGCCCTCCAGTTCTTCGGGCGACGGGATTGTCCGTCCGGGATTGTCGGTATCCGGACCGCCGGAGCCCGTATCGCCGGCCGGCGGATCGGGGCCATCCGTTCGTCCGGCCCCGCCTTCCTCCGGTATGGCTTTGCTCTCCTCCGGCATGGCTTCGCCGCCGCCGGCTTCCGGCGCCGCGGTGATCAGCAACTTCCAGAGTTCGACTGTCGCCGCCTCGGCCCGCTCCATCGGCAGGACGAACCGGCCGGCATTCACTGCCGCGACCAGATCGTCGCGCAGCCCCGCGGCGATGCGGTCCCCGCCGGCCGCCGCGATGCTGGCCCAGCCATAGGCGCGCAAGCCGTTGCGCGGGGTCTCGATGCCCTCGTAATAGCCGAAGGCAAGCCGCCGGATGGTCGCCCAGTCACGGTTGCCGAAGGCGGCGACCTCGGCAGCGTGACGGGCTTCGCCGGCGGGCGTGCGACGCCAGCGCAGCTGCGCCTCGTCTTCCGCCGTCGCAACCTCCTCCGGGCTGAGACGGCCCTGCACGGCCGCCAGACTGCTGGTCTCGACCGCGATGCCGTCGGCCCGCGCCAGGAGCAGCGCCACATAGATGCCGCGCAAACCGTCCTGGGGGATCGCCACGCGCGGATTCAGCGCCAGCGCGCGGGCAAGCAGCGCGATGGCAGCGCGGTTGTCGGCGGCGACCGCCGGCAAGATCATCGCAACGCCGCGCGCGATATCCTGGGGCACGCCGCGGCCGGTGATCAGCGCTTCCGCCGTCGCCAGAATCTCGTCGGTCCCTGCGTCTGAGGACAAAGCGAGGGCATCAGGATCGAGCAGCGCCACTTGCGGCGCCGGCCCACCAGCGAGCGACGGCGCCAGGGCCAGGATCTCGTCGGCTCCGAACTGTCGGCCGTCGCTCAGGCGGGACAGGTCGAACGGGGCGGCCGGAGCAAGGCTGAGGCTCAGGCGGTCCGGCCGGGCGAGAAAGGCCTGCACGGTCGCCGACCAGTCCCAGGTCAATTCCTGCAGGCGCGGATCAGGACCGTCCGGGAGCCCCGAGAACATCGCGGATACGCCGATACCGGCCATCATGGCGGCCGTGCCGCGGGCCTGGTCGGCCGTCATACCCTGGTTTCCGCCGACGACCTCGTAGAGCGCCTCGACCAGCCCGGCGTCGGTGAAGCTGACCTCGGCCGATCGCAGTCGCCCTGCAAGCACCGGATCGTCATTGCCGCCGCCATTCTCGAACGCGGTGAGCGGCATCAGGACGTGGAAGCCTTCGAGGTCGGCGGCGATGTCGAACGTTCCCACGCCGTCGACCGCGACGGTCGCATGCAGATCGTAGTTTGCGGCGGCGACATCGGTCCCGCCGGTCACGGTGACGTCGCCGGTCAGGACCTGGCGGTCGAGCCGTTCGAGGACGGCGCGCATGGTCGGATCGAGCGGCAGGGCGCGGGTGTCCACCGCGACGGACTCGTAGACCGCCTGATCGGCGGAGAGGCGCATCTGGCCGATATCCGCGGTGAAATCGTCGCGGCGGATCTTCAGGCCGGTCACGATCAGGGACCGCGTCACATCGTCGTAACGGCGCGCATCGTAGGTGATCTGCGCAACGTTGCGTCCGGCATAGAGGGCGAGATCGAACAGATAGGGCGAATAGGGCAGCGCAAACTCGAGCAGGCTGCCCGGCAACTCGGCGTCGACCTCGCCCGCCCGCGCGGATCCGGCGTTCGTCAGAAGGAGCCCACACAGGCCGGCAGCCAGTACGCCAGACCTCAACCCCATCGCCGTCTCCTCATCCATTGCCGCGGCAGGCTAGCCGCAAAAGCGGCGCGGGCAAAGCCGAACACATCCAATCAAGACATAAGCAAGTGTTTATGTCCCCTTGTCCCAAGGCCCCAAGACTGGTAAATCGCTGCCAATGCGACCGGGTTCGCCCAGGTCTGCTCCCGAATTTCAACCGTATGGATGGACAGCACATGGCCAATGCACAGGACTACGTCGTCAAGGATATCTCCCTCGCGGGTTACGGTCGCAAGGAGATCGACATCGCCGAGACCGAGATGCCGGGCCTGATGGCCTGCCGTGAGGAATTCGGCACCGACAAGCCGCTGAAGGGCGCCCGGATCACCGGTTCGCTCCACATGACCATCCAGACCGCCGTCCTGATCGAGACGCTGCGCGATCTCGGCGCCGACCTGCGCTGGGCCTCCTGCAACATCTTCTCGACGCAGGACCACGCCGCTGCGGCAATTGCCGAGACCGGCATTCCGGTCTTCGCCATCAAGGGCGAGAGCCTCGAGGACTACTGGACCTATACCGACGCGATCTTCCAGTGGCCGGACGGCCAGCCGTCGAACATGATCCTCGACGATGGCGGCGACGCCACGATGTACATCCTACTTGGTGCCCGCGCCGAAGCCGGCGAGGACGTCCTGTCCAACCCGGGTAACGAGGAGGAGCAGATCCTCTTCGCGCAGATCAAGAAGCGCATGGCCGCCACGCCGGGCTTCTTCGCCAAGCAGCGCGACGCCATCAAGGGTGTCACGGAAGAGACCACCACCGGCGTCAACCGGCTGTACCAGCTGCAGAAGAAGGGCCTGCTGCCCTTCCCGGCGATCAACGTCAACGACTCGGTCACCAAGTCGAAGTTCGACAACAAGTATGGCTGCAAGGAATCGCTGGTCGACGGTATCCGCCGCGCCACCGATGTCATGATGGCCGGCAAGGTCGCCGTCGTCTGCGGCTATGGTGACGTCGGCAAGGGCTCGGCCGCTTCGCTGCAGGGCGCCGGCGCTCGCGTGAAGGTCACGGAAGTCGACCCGATCTGCGCGCTGCAGGCCGCCATGGACGGCTTCGAGGTCGTGCAGCTCGAGGATGTCGTCGCCAGCGCCGACATCTTCATCACCACCACCGGCAACAAGGACGTCATCCGCATCGAGCACATGCGCGAGATGAAGGACATGGCGATCGTCGGCAATATCGGCCATTTCGACAACGAGATTCAGATCGACGCGCTGAAGAATCTCAAATGGACCAACATCAAGCCTCAGGTCGACATGATCGAGTTCGCCAAGGGCAACCGGATGCTGCTGCTGTCGGAAGGCCGCCTGCTGAACCTCGGCAATGCCACCGGCCATCCGTCCTTCGTCATGTCGGCGTCCTTCACCAATCAGGTGCTGGCGCAGATCGAGCTGTTCACCAAGGGTGAGAAATACGGCAACGAGGTCTATGTGCTGCCCAAGCATCTCGACGAACGTGTTGCCCGTCTGCATCTCGCCAAGCTCGGCGCAAGGTTGAGCGAGCTGTCTTCCGAGCAGGCCGCCTATATCGGCGTGGAACAGCAGGGCCCATACAAGCCCGAGCATTACCGCTACTGATCCCTCCCGGACACCGGACCCGAATCAGACAAACCGCCGGGGCGCAAGGCGTCCCGGCGGTTTTTCTTTTGCGCAACGGACGTTGTTGTGGATTGCGCAAGATTCAGCAGAGGCTACTATGCTCGAATCGCTGCGGCCAAGAGGTGGACTGGCCGGAGCGTCAGCGTTTCTTTGCGTCTCGTCAGGGCACCTTGTTGCCTTGGCTTCGGCCCCGGATGGCCGCGAAATCTCTGATTTCCGAGCCGATATCCAGGAGCCTCCGGCAGCGGCGGTGCGTGCGGTAAGCGCCTGCGGTCGGACAAGGACGTCGGGAAACACTGGCTGGCACGAACGGGGACTGACGGAATGTACGAGGGGTGTGGATCCGGGCGCGGCGGCGCTTTCCGGACAAGGATGGATTCCCGCGACGGGAACCCTGCCGCAACGGCAGACCATGGCGACGGTGAACGGGCCACCGGGTCGCGGCTGCGGGCCCTCGGCCCCGCGCTGGCAATCCTGGTGCTGACCCCCGGTTCGGCCCTTGCGCAGGTCCTGCCGCTGTCGGGCGGCGTCGACACCATACTGGGACCCGCCGATATCCTTTATCTGGCCTTGGTCGCCATGCTGATCGGCGCCAGCATGCTGAGCGCGGTCTTCCTGATCCGTCAGCGCGCGGTGACAGCGACCGAGAACGACCATCTGCGGGCCAGCCTTGCCGAAAGCCGCGCCGAAGCCGAAGCACGCATGATGCTGCTGGCCGCCGGCGAGGAACGGCTCCTGGTCTATTCCGGCCCCGGCGCACCGGAAATCCTCGGCACCCTGCCCGGCCCCGCCGGCGCGCCGGTCGAGGAAAAGCGCTTCCTGTCCTTCGGCGACTGGATGGCGGGTGATGTCGCCCTGCGGCTGCAGACGGCGATCACGGCGCTGCGCCATGACGCCGAGCCGTTCAGCCTGGAGATCGACCTGCTGCGGGGGCGCCTGATCGAGGCCACCGGCAAGACCATCGGCGGCCTGGCCGTCGTCCGCTTCGTCGCCATGGAAGGCCTGCGCGAGCGCGTGCGCGAGGCCGAAATCGCCAGCGCGGACGCGCTCGCGATGATCGAGACCATGCAGAACCTGTTCAATGCCGCCCCGATCCCGGTCTGGCTGCGCGACCGCGACGGCCGGCTCGGCTGGGTCAACAACGCCTATGCGGCGTCGGTCGATGCCAGCGAGGCCGCCGACAGCCTCGAGCGGCAGGTGGAGTTTCTCTCCGAGCAGGATCGCCTCACCATCGCCGCGCGGATCGCGGAGCAGGCCGTCTTCTCCGACAAGGTCTCGACCGTGGTGGCGGCCGACCGGCGCAACTTCGCCGTCGTCGAAACCACCGGCCCGCTGGGCTCGGCGGGGCTCGCCATCGATGTTTCGGAAACCGAGCAGGTCCGCATGGAACTGCGCCAGACCATCGATAGCCAGTCGGAAACGCTCGACCAGCTGACCACGGCCGTTGCCCGCTTCGACGACAAGACCCGCCTGACCTACCACAATGCCGCCTTCCAGCGGCTGTTCGACCTGACCAATGCCTATCTGGAATCCGAGCCGGACCATCTCGCACTGCTCGACCATCTGCGCACTCGCGGTATCCTGCCGGTGGAGAAACTGTTCCGCAGCGAGATCCAGGACCAGGACCTCGCCGCCTACCGGGCGACCGAGCCGACCGAGACCATGTGGCATCTCGCCGACGGGCGGACCCTGCGCGTCATCGCGACGCCGCAGCCGCAGGGCGGCGCCACCTGGATCTTCGAGGACATCACCGAGAAGCTCGACCTGGAAAGCCAGGTGAAGGCCACCGTCCAGCTGCAGCGCGAGACCATCGACTATCTGTCCGAAGCGGTGGCGGTGTTCGGCAGCGACGGCCGGCTGCGCCTGTCCAATCCCTCCTTCGCCGAGCTGTTCGGGCTCGACCCGGACTATCTCCTGTCGCGGCCGCGCATCCACACCCTGTCCGATCTTGCCGGCGTGACGATCCGCGGCACGATCCCGGCCGCCGAAGCGGACGGGGCGCATGCCGATGTCGGCGGCTGGCCGCTGTTCTGCCAGGCGGTCACCGCCTTCGACGAGACCCGCCGCGAGACCGAAACCGGCGAGATGACCCTGTCCTCGAGCCGGACCATCGCCTACGCCATCGTGCCGCTGCCCAACGGGCAGACCATGTTGACCTTCTCCGACATTTCCGACGCCCGCCAGGCCGAACGGATGCTGCGCGAGAAGAACGAGGCCCTGGAACAGGCCAACCAGATCAAGAACGACTTCGTCCAGCACGTGAACTACGAGCTGCGCTCGCCACTGACCAACATCATCGGATTCTCGGCGCTGCTGCGGTCCACCGAGACCGGGCCGCTCAACGAGCGCCAGAGCGAGTATCTCGACTATATCGCCGTCTCGACGAGTTCGCTGCTGACCATCGTCAACGACATTCTGGACCTTGCCACGGTGGATGCCGGCATCATGGAACTGGACCTGTCGGAGGTGGACATCGTCAGCACCGTCGAACATGCCGTCGACGGCATCCGCGAACGGCTGGACGAAGCCGGCGTCACCCTCCGGATCGACATCGACAAGGCCGGCAGGAGCTTCATGGCGGATAGCCACCGCCTGACCCAGATCCTCTTCAACCTCCTGTCGAACGCGGCGAACTTCGCTCCCGCCGGCACCGCCGTCGACATCGTCGCCACGCGCAATCCGCAGACGATCTCCTTTGCCGTGACCGATCGTGGTCCCGGCATCCCCGCAGACCAGGTCGACCGGGTGTTCGAGCGCTTCGAGGCCAATCCGGCCGGCGGGCGCCATTCCGGCGCCGGCCTTGGTCTGTCCATCGTCAAGAGCTTCGTGGATCTGCACCGCGGCACGATCCGCATCGATTCGGCGCCCGGCAGGGGCACGACGGTAATCTGCGACCTTCCGCTCGACCCGGCGGCGGCGCAGCGCGGCGACGAGGACGGCCAGACTTTCGAGGACGCAGCCGAATGAGCGCGGTACATCCGGCCAGGGCACCGGCAGCAGACCGGGCCGACCATGCGGAGATCGCGCGCATCGCACTCGCCGACGAAGCCGCCACCATCCGCCTTGGCGGCGACCTGGCGCTGGCGCTGATCGCGGGCGACGTCGTCGCGCTGATCGGCGACCTGGGCGCCGGCAAGTCGACCCTGGCCCGCGCAGCCATCCGCACGCTCACCGGCGAGCCGGACCTCGAAGTGCCCTCGCCGACCTACACGCTGGTCCAGCCCTACGAGACCGTGCCGCCCACGGCCCATCTCGATCTCTACCGCCTGTCGGGCGACGACGAGCTCGACGAGATCGGCTTCGACGATATGGTGCGCGACGGCATCGTGCTCGTCGAATGGCCGCAGAACGCGCCCTCCACCCTCGCCGCGGCCTCGGTGATCGTCATGATCGAGGCGGCATCGGGCGGCGGCCGCACCGCCCGTATCGCAGCCAGTGCGCCGGCAGCGCAGCGGCTGTCACGCAGCCTCGCGATCCGGGCCTTTCTCGCCGATGCCGGGCTTGGCGATACGCTCCGCCAGCGCTTCAGCGGCGACGCCTCCGGCCGCCGCTACGAGACGGTGGAGCACGCAGGGGAAACCCTCATCGTGATGGATGCGCCGCGCCAGCCGGATGGTCCGCCGATCCGCGACGGCCTCCCCTACAGCCGCATCGCCCATCTCGCCGAGGACGTGGCACCCTTCGTGGCCGTGGCGAACGCCTTGTCCGCGCAGGGCTTCGCGGCGCCGCACATTCATCGCATCGACTTGGACGCGGGATTGCTGCTGATCGACCATCTCGGCAGCCAGACACTACTCGATGCGGACGGTCGCCCGATCCCCGAGCGCTACGAAACGGCGACCGCCGTTCTCGCTGCCCTGCACCGAACGCGCTGGGATCCGATCATGCCGGTCGAGCGTGGCCTCATGCACACCGTGCCACCCTACGATCGCCGCGCCATGCGCATGGAAGTCGATCTCCTGCCGGACTGGTACCTGCCCCACGCCCGGCAGCGCCCGGCGACCGACGACGAAACGGCACGCTTCGCGGCCGTCTGGAACGATCTGTTCGACACGCTCGAAACGGCCGAGGTCAGTCTGACGCTGCGCGATTTCCACTCCCCCAACATCATCTGGCGCCCGGCCGAAGCCGGTCTTGGCCGCATCGGACTGATCGACTTCCAGGACGCCCTGATGGGCCCGGCCGCTTATGATCTCGCCTCGCTGGCGCAGGATGCCCGCGTCGATGTCCCGCGCGAGCTGGAAACGCGGCTCGTCTCCCTCTACATGTCGCTGCGAGGCGGCGACGCAGGCTTCGATGCGGCAAGCTTCGAGCGCGACTACGCCATCATGGCAGCGCAGAGAGCCTCCAAGATCCTCGGTATTTTCGTGCGACTCCTGGAACGGGACGGCAAGCCGCAATATCTGCGTCACATCCCTCGCATTAAAGCCTATTTTGCGCGCACGCTCGGCCACCCTTCCCTGGTAGCCCTGCGCGACCTCTACGAAGACTGGGGTGTTCTCGACGCACGGACCCAGCGCCCCCTTTGAGCCCGGACAGAAGCTGCATGACCCAGAAGACCGTCCCGTCCCCCCGGCCCGAGGTTGCCAAGCCCAAGACCGCAATGGTCCTGGCTGCCGGCCTCGGCAAGCGCATGCGGCCGATCACCTCGACGATCCCCAAGCCCCTCGTCGAGATCAGGGGCAAGGCGCTCATCGATTATGGACTCGACGCGCTGGCCCGCAACGGTGTCGAGCGGGTCGTGGTCAACGTCCACTACATGGCCGACCTGATGCGGGCGCATCTGCGCAAGCGCAAGGACATGGAAATCATCGTTTCCGACGAACAGGACGAACTGCTCGATTCGGGTGGCGGCATCGTCAAGGCCCTGCCGGAGCTGGGCTCCGAGCCGTTCTACGTGATCAATTCCGACACGTTCTGGATCGACGGTTATCGCGACAACCTCGACCTGATGGCGCATCTGTGGAACCCGGCGAAGATGGACATGGCGCTGCTCATCGCCGACATGCAGCAGGCAACCGGCTATGACGGCAAGGGCGATTTCGTCATGGACGTGGAAGGTCGACTGACCCGGGTGGAGGAGCGCGACATGTCGCCCTTCATCTATGCCGGCGTGGCGATCGTGAAGCCGCAGGTCTTTGCCGGCATGAAGCCCGAGAAGTTTTCCCTCAACCGGGTCTTCGACGACCTCATCGAGGCCGACCGCCTGTTCGGCGTGCGCCTCGGCGGCCTCTGGATCACGGTCGGCACGCCCAAGGCCATCCCGCTCGCCGAAGCCGCCTTCGTCGCCAGCGCCGCGGCGTAACCCGCCCCGGGCGCGAGGCAGCATCCGCACTCGCACACAGGCTTTGGGCTGCGGAACGGCCCTCGCGGAAGACGGACACGGCGAAGTGTTCGCATTCCGAGGCTTGGCGTTGAAGCTTTCCTAACCCGCATGCGGCATGTTGCAGCCGGTTCGGGGGATGGTTTCCATGGAGTCAGACGGTCATTTCGCCCTGCAGCGGTTGCAGACCGAAATCCTCGAAGCGATCGCGCTAGGTGCGCAATTCGAGGCCATCGCGAACCTTCTGTGTGCGCGCGTCGAAAGCCTGGCTCCCGGCGTGACCTGCTCAATGTTGCTGGTCGACGAGAACGGGCGTCTGCGCTCGCTCGCGGGTCCATCGCTGCCGGCGCATTATTGCGGAGCCCTGGATGGCCTGCGAATCGGTCCGAATGCCGGTTCATGCGGGACGGCGGCGTGGCGTGGGGAGCCGGTGGAGGTGACCGACATCGAGGTCGACCCGCTCTGGTCCGACTTCGCCCATCTTGCCCTGGATCTGGGGCTCAAGGCCTGCTGGTCCAGCCCGATCCGCGATTCCGCCGGGCGCGTGGTGGCGACATTTGCCTTCTACTATGATGTCCGGCGTGGCCCGAGCGAGTTCGAGCGACAGATGGTGGAGGCCTGCGTGCATCTGTGCACGATCTCCATCGACCACACGCAGATGCTGCAGCGAAACCATCACCTCGCCTATTTCGACCAGCTGACCAACCTGCCCAACCGACGCTGCTTCGACGAGGCGATCACCGCCCTTGCGCTCGGCACCTCGCCAAGCTTCGGGCTGATCCTCGTCGACATCGATCATCTCAAGACGATCAACGATTCCATGGGCCATCTGGTCGGAGACTGCCTGATCCGCGAGGTCGCCGAACGGCTGCGCGGCACGCAGGGCGACAATTCCGCCTACCGGCTCAGCGGCGACGAGTTCGCCGTGGTCTGCGATCCTTGCGACGACCATGCCGAACTCCGGCGGATCGCCCTGGGCATCCGCGAGCGAATGAACATCCCCTTCGACGGCCATGGCAACATGATCGTTCCGCAGGTCACGCTGGGCGGTGTCGTCTACGGTCCGGACGGCTGCGACGCGGATGCCTTGCGGCAGAATGCCGATTTTGCCCTGTACCACGCCAAGGAGACGCACCGGGGCACCTACGTCGCCTTCGATGCCGGACTGCGCACCACGATGATGCGGCGGGGCGAGACGATCCGCGCGGTCGATCTGGCTTTGACCGAGGACCGGATCCGGACGTACTATCAGCCCATCGTGCGGCTGGACACGGCGGAGGTCGTCGGTCTCGAGGCTCTCGCGCGCATGGTCATGCCCGACGGCCAGATCGTCCCTGCCGGAACGTTCGCTGCGGCCCTTTCGGACAACAAGGTCGCCTCGCGCCTCAGCGACCGGATGTTCGCCCGCATCGCCCGCGATCTCGCCGCCTGGATCGGCAGCGGCCTGCCGTTCCAGCATGTGGGCATCAACCTCGCCGCGGCGGATTTCGATCGCGGCGATCTGGAGACGCGCCTCCTTGCGCCTTTAGAGGCTGCCGGTGTCCCGTTCAGGCACCTCGTCGTCGAGGTGACCGAGAACGTCTTCCTGGACGGCCTCGGCGAGAACGTTGCCGAAAGCCTGACGCGGCTTCGCAGCAAGGGCGTTCTCGTCGCGCTCGACGATTTCGGCACCGGCTTTGCCTCGCTCACCCACCTGCTCAAGCTGCCCGTCGACATCATCAAGATCGACCGGTCCTTCGTCGACCTGGTGCTGACCGACGCACCCAGCAGCGCGATCATCGAGGGCCTGATGGGCATCGCCGAGAAGCTCGGGATGCGCGTCGTGGCAGAAGGCATCGAAAATGCCGGGCAGGCCGAGCGCCTCAATGATTTCGGCTATCTTCTCGGGCAGGGCTACCATTTCGCCCGTCCTGCCGACTTCGACAGCACGACGAAGCTCCTGAAGCTCTTCGCACAGCGCCTGCCGCCGACGGCGGAGCCTCCGGCCTGGGCAAAGGCCTCCTAGAGCGCGAGCATCCGACCGGACGCTCCAACTGATCCAACTTCCGCATTGGACTGTCCGGCCGGGGCTTCCGGCATCGCCTGCACGTCGGGTCGTGCCTCATCGGCAAGCCATCGCTCGATGTCCCGCCTGCCAGTGCGAATCGCCCGGCCATCGCCTAGACTCGCGCCATGAGCGCCAGCCTGTTCTCCATCCCGCCGGGACGCCCCTTCCTTGCCACCCTTGCCGAGGGCCTGCTCGCAGGCCGCATCGTGCCGTCCTTCCGCTACGAAGGCGACCCGCTGGCGCTGGCGGGGGTGACGATCTACGTGCCGACCCGCCGTGCCGCGCGGGCACTGGCCGGCGAGTTCGCCCGTCTTCTGGGGACCGGCAGCGCCATCCTGCCCGCCATCCGGCCGATCGGCGAAAGCGACGAGGCGAGCCAGTTCGCGCCCGAGGGCGAGCAGCCGTCTCTGGCGCCCACCATGGGCGAACTGGAGCGCCGCCTGCAGCTGGCGCGGCTCGCGCGCCAGTGGCGCACTGTCACCCGCGGCCGCGAATTCGAGTCGCTGATCGGCGAGGCGGCCGTACTGCCAGCCTCTGCCGCCGACGCCCTGTGGCTGGCGGCCGATCTGGGCGCGCTGCTGGACGAGGTGGAGACCGAAGGCACCAGCCTCGGCAAGCTGGCAGGCCTTGCCCCGGACGCGCTGTCCGACTGGTGGCAGCTCACCGTCACCTTCCTGTCGATCGTCACCGAAACCTGGCCGCAGGCGCTCACCGAGGCCGGCCGTATCAGCGAGGCGGCGGCCAAGAATGCCTGGCTGAGGGCCGAGGCCGAACGGCTGCGGCGCAACCCCGGCACCGGCCCGGTGATCCTTGCCGGTTCGACCGCCACGGCGCCCGCCACGATCGAGCTGATGCACGCCATTGCCCATCTCGACGAGGGCGCGCTGGTGCTCCCTGGGCTCGACCGGCATCTCGATCCTGCTGCCTTCGCCGCGATCTCCCGCGACGGCGCGATCTCGGCGCCCGGTCATCCACAATACGGGCTGAAGACCATCCTGACCCGCTTCGCCATCCCGCCGGAATCGGTCGTCCATCTGACCGGGGACCAGGAACCCGGCCTTGCCGCGCGCGAGGCCTTCATCGCCGATGCGCTGCGTCCGGCCGAGACCACCCATCGCTGGCGCGAAACGGCACGGTTGCACGGTGCCGGGGCGCTCGACGATCTGGCCCTGGTCGAGGCCGACGATGAACGCGAGGAGGCACTTGCGGTCGCCTGTGCCATGCGCTCCGCGCTCGCCGACCCGGCCGCCACGGCGGCCCTGATCACGCCGGACCGCAATCTCGCCCGCCGCGTGGTGTCGGAACTGGCCCGCTTCGGCATCGCCGCCAATGATTCCGGCGGTCGGCCGCTGGCGACCACGCCCCCCGGAACGCTGCTGACCACCCTGGCCGCGGTTGCGTTGCAGCCGGGCGACCCGATCGCGCTGATCGCCCTCCTCAAGCATCCGCTGACCCGGCTCGGCATGCCCGCCGCCGAGGCGCGCCGCGCCGCCCGCGCCATCGAGATGCTGGCCCTGCGCGGTTCGGTCGGCATTCCCGACGCGTCCCGCCTCGGCGCCATCGTCGCCGGCCGGCGCAAGCTGCTGGAAACCGCGACCCACATGCCGCGGCCGGTCCGCATCCTGCCCGAGGCCGAGCGCGAACTCGCCCAGACCATGGCCGACCGGCTGGAGTCGGCACTGGAGCCGCTGATCGCCATGCGCGGCGAGAGCGAATGCGAGATCTCCGCCTATGCAACCGCGCTGACCCGGTGCCTCGAAGCCGTCGCGGCACATGGCGATGGCGACGCCTCGGAGGTCTATGCCGAAGAGGCCGGGCGGGCGATGGTCGAGTTTCTCAGCGATCTCGTCCGGACGCCGGACACCGGATTCGGATTTGCCGCGCGCGAACTCGGCGACGTGATCGGTGCGCTGATCGCCGGCGTGACGGTCAAGCCGCGCGGCGGCCTGTCGGCACGGGCCTTCGTCTGGGGCACGCTGGAGGCACGGCTGCAGAGCGTCGACACGGCAATTCTCGGCGGCCTCAACGAGGGCACATGGCCCGGCGGCACCAAGAGCGGCGCCTTCCTGTCGCGGCTGATGCGCCGCGAGATCGCCCTCGACCCGCCCGAGCGGCGCATCGGCCTTGCGGCCCATGATTTCTGGATGGCGATGGGGGCCCGCAAGGTCGTCATCACCCGCTCGCGCCGCTCAGGTGGGGCCCCGGCGATCGCCTCGCGCTGGGTGCAGCGCCTGACGACGCTGGCCGGCGAGGACGGGACGGCCAGGCTGCGGGCCGCCGGCCAGATCTTTCTGGACCATGCCCGCCAGTTCGATAACGTTCCGGCCGCGAGCGGTCTGCAGGACCGCGCCCTGCGCCCCGAGCCACGCCCGCCCCTCGACCGGCGGCCGACCGCCTATTCGGTGACCGACGTGGAGACGCTGATCCGCGATCCCTACGCCATCCACGCCCGCAAGATCATGAACCTGGAGCCCTTGCCCGAACTCATGCGTGACCCGCATGCGATCGAACGCGGCAATCTCTTCCACGACATTCTCGGCCGTTTCGTCCAGCGTGGCCATGATCCCGAGGCGCCGGACGCGGGGGACGAAATCCTCGCCATCGCCCGCGAGCGCTTCGACGAGGAGATGCTGCCGCCGGACATCGAGGCGGTGTGGTGGCCTCGCGCCGAATCGCTATGCGCGAACTTTGTCGCCTGGGAGCGCGAGCGCGGCCCGCGCATCGCCAAGCGCCACGCCGAGATCAGCGGCACCCACGATTTCGACGATCTGGGAACGACGCTGCGCGGCCGCGCCGACCGCGTCGATCTCATGGCGGACGGCTCCACCGAAATCCTCGACTTCAAGACCGGCACGACGCCGTCGCTGTCGCAGGCGCGTGCGCTGCTCGCCCCCCAGCTGCCGCTGGAAGGCGCCATGGCCAAGCTCGGCGCCTTCGCCGACGCCGGCACGGCATCGGCAATCTCCGACCTCGTCTATGTCCGGCTGCGCGAACGCACGCTCTACGAGGACCGCCTCGCCAGCGACGGCGGGCGCAAGGGCGAGCCGGTCGACCCCGATGCGCTCAGCGACGAGGCGCTGACGAAATTCCGCGGACTGGTGGCCAATTTCCGCGACGCGGCGACACCGTTCCGCTCGCGAACCCGGCCGTTTCTCGCCGGCGATTTCTCCGGTGCCTACGACCATCTGGCCCGGGCCCAGGAATGGTCGATCGGCGTCGACGAGGGCGGCGACGGCAACGACGGGGGTGCGTCCGCATGAGCGGCTTTACCGGCATTGCCGAGACGACGCGCCTGCAGGCGATTGCCGCCGATCCGGGACGCTCGGTCTTCGTGTCGGCCAATGCCGGCTCCGGCAAGACCCACGTCCTCACCGAGCGCGTTGTTCGGCTGCTCCTGTCCGGCGTCGAGCCGTCGAAGATCCTGTGCCTGACCTATACCAAGGCCGCGGCGGCCGAGATGTCGGGCCGCGTCTTTGCGCGCCTGGCGAAATGGGCGACCGCCGAGGATGCCGGTCTCGCCGACGAGATCGGCCGGCTCGACGGCCGCCCGCCCACGTCCGAGCGGATGATCGTGGCGCGCCGGCTTTTCGCAGAGGCCCTGGAAACGCCGGGCGGGCTGAAGATCCAGACCATCCATGCCTTCTGCGAGGCGATCCTGCACCAGTTTCCGCTGGAGGCGAACGTTCCAGGCCATTTCGAGGTGCTGGACGATGCCGAGAGCATGGCGCTTCTCGCCGAGGCGCGGCGGCTGCTGATCACCGGCGCGTCGCAAAAGGCGCCGGGCGAGGCCGCCTCCCCGCTTGCCGAGGCCTTCGCCTCGACCCTGACGCTGGCCGGCGAATGGGGCCTCGACCAGCTGATCGGCGAAATCGTCAACCGGCGTGACGCCATCCGCCGGCATCTCGACGAGACGGGCGGGATCGAGGCGGCGGTCGCCTTGCTGGGCCGCGCACTCGGCCTGGCGCCCGACGAGGACGAGGCGGCGATCGTGGCGGCCGCCGACGACGCGCCGGGCTTGGATGCGGCCTTTCGCGCCAGCACCATGAGCCTTGCCCGCGTCAGCGCCAAGCCGACCGACGCGAAGTTCTGCGAGCGCCTGCAGGCGGTCGAAAGCGCCGGCACGGGTGAGGCACGGCTCGCGGCGCTGCGGACGCTGTGCCTGACGGCCAAGGGCACGCCCTACAAGCCGTCCAGCGTCGCGACCAAGGCGGTGGCCGACGCCCTGGCCGACTTCCCCGAAAGGCTGCAGCAGCTTGCCGACCACGTGCTGCGCATCGACGAGCGCCTGGCCAGCCTGCGGCTGTTCCGCGCCAGCGCGGCGGCGCTGGTGATCGCCGACGCCTTCGAGCGGGACTACGCTATCCTCAAGCGCCGGCGGGGGCGGCTGGATTTCGAGGACCTGATCGTGCGGACCGCCGAACTCCTGACCCGGTCCGCGGCCTCGGCCTGGGTCCATTACAAGCTCGACCAGGGCATCAATCATGTGCTGATCGACGAGGCGCAGGATACCAGCCCGCGGCAATGGCAGGTGATGCGCCAGCT
This sequence comes from Aurantimonas sp. A2-1-M11, assembly GCF_036549475.1. Taxonomy (NCBI): domain Bacteria; kingdom Pseudomonadati; phylum Pseudomonadota; class Alphaproteobacteria; order Hyphomicrobiales; family Aurantimonadaceae; genus Aurantimonas; species Aurantimonas sp. A2-1-M11. The sequence goes on from NZ_JAZHLI010000007.1 coordinate 73,960, forward strand.
CGTCGAGGAATTCTTTGCCGGGGCCGGCGCCCGCGACGTGACGCGCACGGTCTTTGCCGTCGGCGACGAGAAGCAGTCGATCTACTCCTTCCAGGGCGCCTCGCCGCGCATGTTCGCCGACGAGCAGCGCGCGATGCGACGCCGCGCCGAGGATGCCGAGGCCCGGTACGAGGAGGTGCGGCTCACCCAGTCCTTCCGCACCGCCGCCGACGTGCTGCGGGCGGTCGACACCGTCTTCGCCGATGCCGAGAACCGCAAGGGTCTGTCGTCGGGCGACGAGCCGCCGGCCCACCAGACGGCCCGCGGCGAGGCGCCGGGCCTCGTGGAGATCTGGCCGGTCTACCAGGCCGAGGAACAGCCGCAGTCGCGCGACTGGCTGCAGGCCATCGACTACGAGCCGGCCCATTCCCCGGCCAACCGGCTGGCCCGACGGATCGCCGCCCAGATCGGCACGTGGATCGGCGATCCGATTGCCCACAAGGGCAAGGTGCGCCCGCTGGCGGCCGGAGACGTCATCGTGCTGGTGCGCAAGCGCTCGGGCTTCGTCGCCGCCATGGCGAAGGCACTGCGCGACGCCCGCATTCCGGTGGCCGGTGCCGACCGGCTGGTCATCACCGACCATATCGCGGTGAAGGATTTGATGGCGCTCGGTCGTACGGTGGCCAATTTCGAGGACGACCTGTCCTTCGCCGCGGTCCTGAAATCGCCGTTCTTCGACTTTTCCGACGATGACCTGATGGCGCTCGCCCTGTCGCGGGAGCGCCACGAACCGCTGTCCCTCGGCCTTCGCCGGATCTGCGGCCCGGAAGGTCTCGCCCGGGTGCCGGCCTTCGTGCCCGACGAGACCACCGAAGCGTTTCTGGGAAAGTGCCGGACGGCGCTGGCGCGGCTCGACGAATTGCGCGCCCGTTCGGGCTTCGAGACGATCTTCGCCTTCTACGCCCGCATTCTCGGCCCCGAGGGCGGCCGGGCGCGGCTGACCGGCCGGCTCGGCTCGGATGCCGGCGAGGTGATCGACGCCTTCCTCGATCTGGCGCTGGCCGACGAAGAGGCGGGCGAGCCCGGCCTCGACGCCTTCCTGGCGCGGCTGGCCGCCGCGCCCCCCTCGATCAAGCGGGAGATGGATCAGGGCCGCGGCGAGGTGCGGATCATGACCACCCACGCCTCCAAGGGGCTCGAGGCGCCGGTTGTGTTCCTGGTCGATCCGGGCTCGGCACCATTCAGCCATGCCCATGGTGCCCGCCTGATGGAATGGCCGGACATGCCGGGGCTCGTGCCGGGCATGTCGCCGGGCTTCCTGTGGCGGGCCGCCAGGGATCTGGAGAACGATGCGGTCGCAGCGCTGAAGGAGGCGGAAAAGCAGCGGGCCGAGGAGGAATATCGCCGGCTGCTCTATGTCGGCATGACCCGCGCCGCCGACCGGCTGGTCGTCTGTGGGGTCTCCGGGGTGCGCGGCCCGAACGAGAATTCCTGGCTGCAGCGCGCCCAGGCGGCCCTGTCGGCGCAATGCGAAGCCGTCACCGACGCGGACGGCACCACCATTGCTTGGCGCTTCGGCGCCGGAGGGACCGGCGACAAGCTGGCCGCCGCCGCGGCCGCGGAGCCGGCGGGCCCCGCCGCGACACTCGACCTCACGCCGCTGCCGCCGGAACTCCTGCCGCCGCGCCCGCTCTCGCCCTCTTCTGCCGGCGAAGGCACCGAGATCGTCGCGGACCAGGCCGGCATGGAGGCAGTGCCCACATTCGTCTCACCCGTGCTGGCCGGTACGGGTGACCCGTCCTTTGCGATCCGGCGCGGCCTTGCCGTCCACAAGCTGCTCCAGGTGCTGCCGGAGATCGCCGCAGACGACCGTGAGGCGGCGGCACGGCGCTATCTGGCCATGGCGGCGGCAGAGATGCGCCCGGGCGACCACGACGCGCTGGTGGCCTCTGCGCTGGCCGTCATGGACGACCCGGCCTTCGCGCCGATCTTCGCGCCCGGCAGCCGCGCTGAGGTGCCGGTTGCAGGCGAGATCACGCTCGGCGAACGCTGCTACCGGGTCAACGGTACGATCGACCGTCTGGCCGTCACCCCGTCGCGGGTGTTGATCGTCGACTACAAGACCAACCGGCCACCCCCCACGACCCTGGACGAGGTGTCGCCGGCCTACATCACGCAGCTGGCGCTCTATCGCGAAATGCTGAAGCCGCTCTATCCGGACCGGCCGATCGAGGCCGCGCTGCTGTTTACCGAAGCGCCGCGGCTGATCGCCTTGTCGCCGGCAGTGATGGAGGCTGCCGTGGCCCGCCGCCGTTCGGCCGCTCAAACGGCAACGGAGCGTCAAGAGAACGACGCCGTCGCTTGATTTGCCACCGGCCGACTTCTACCTAACAAGGTGAACAGGATTGAGGAGCCAACCATGGCCACAACGAAGATCGACACCAGCAATTTCAAGTCCGACGTCCTCGAGAGCGACAAGCCCGTCGTCGTGGACTTCTGGGCCGAGTGGTGCGGCCCCTGCAAAATGATCGCACCGAGCCTGGAAGAAATCTCCAACGAGATGGACAATGTCCGGATCGCCAAGGTGAACATCGACGAGAACCCGGACATCGCCGCCCAGTTTGGCGTGCGTTCGATCCCGACCCTGATGATGTTCAAGAACGGCGAGCATGCCGATACCATGGTCGGTGCGCAGTCGAAGTCGAAGCTGGTCGACTGGATCACCAAGGGCGCGGCCTGAGCCGCCTGCCCTTCGCAGCATCCGCATGACGCAAGAAGGCCCGGGTCGATCGCCCGGGCCTTTTTCATGGTCGATCGACAAGACCGGCGCTCAGCGCGGGGCGAGGCCACTGCCGGACAGGACGTCCCCTACCAGATAGAGCGAGCCGCAGATCAGGAAGCGCGGCGCGCGGCCGTCGTCCCAGCTGTCGGAGACCAGCCGGATCGCCTCCTCGACGCTGTCGCAGGGTTCGGCGTCCAGCCCCGCCTCGATTGCCGCGTCCGCCAGGTCCTCGGGGTCGATGCCGGCATCCGACGAGGCAACCGGGACGGTGAAGACATGCCGCGCGATGCCGGCGAAGGCAGAAAAGAAGCCGGCCGGGTCCTTGGTGTTGATCATCCCGACGATCAGGAACAGCGGCCGCGAGACGCGCTCCTCCAGATCGGCCAGCGTCTCGGCGATGGCCGCGCCCGCGCCGGGATTGTGACCGCCGTCGAGCCAGAGCTCGGAGCCGGGATAGGCCGCCCGGTAAAGCGGACCGGAGGCGATCTGCTGCATCCGCCCCGGCCATTCGACACTGACGAGGCCCGCCTCGATCGCCCTGTCGACCGGCGCGAAACCGCTGTGACGCAGCGCGGCGATGGCAGTGGCGGCGTTGATCAACTGGTGGCGGCCCGGCAGCCGCGGCATGGGCAGGTCGAGAAGGCCGGATTCGTCCTGATAGACCAGCCGTCCGTGTTCCTCATAGGCAAAGAAGTCCTGCCCGTAGACGAGCAGCGGCGCACCGGCCCGGTCGGCCATCGAGGTGAGCACCTCCAGCGCGACCGTCTCGCTCTGCTGGCCGAGGACCACCGGGACGCCCGGCTTGATGATGCCGCCCTTCTCCGCCGCGATCAGTTCGACGCGGTCGCCAAGGTAGGATTGATGGTCGAGGGAGATCGACGTGATCACCGTCGCGGCCGGCTTCTCGACCACGTTGGTGGCGTCGAAACGACCGCCGAGGCCGACCTCCAGGAGCACCACGTCAGCGGGGTTTTCCGAGAACAGCAGGAAGGTCACCGCGGTGAGGATCTCGAAGACTGTGATTGGCGCACCGGCATTGGCACGGGCGGCCCGCGCCACCGCGTCCGCCAGCATGGCGTCGTCCACCAGAGCGCCCGGCTCGCCCTTGCGGCCGATGCGGTAGCGCTCGTGCCAATTGACCAGATGCGGCGAGGTATGGGCGTGCACGGCCTGGCCGTCGGCCTCCAGGATCGCCCGACAAAAGGCCGTGACCGAGCCCTTGCCGTTGGTGCCCGCGATATGGATCTGCGGTGGCAGCCGGCGCTGCGGCTCGCCGAGATCGGTCAAGAGACGGCGGATCCGGTCGAGCGACAGGTCGTAGCCCTTCGGATGCTTCAGCATCAGGGCATCGATTTCGGCGGCGGCCAGCGAGGTCGTTGTCATCGGGAATGAATTACGCCAGTGCGTGGAGCGATGCAAAGACGGCGCTCAGCCTGCCGCCTGTTGCTCCTGCGGGACGGCCTCGGATCCCATCGCCTCGACCGGCTCCGGCTCGCTGTACGATGCCGCGGCGAACGCCTCGGCCGGCTGCTTGGTCAGGAGCTTCAGGAGATTGGCGATCGTCGGCCGCAGTTCGTGCCTGTGCACGACCATGTCGACCATGCCGTGGGCCATCAGATATTCGGCGCGCTGGAACCCCTCGGGCAGCTTCTCGCGGATGGTCTGCTCGATCACCCGGGCGCCGGCAAAGCCGATCACCGCACCGGGCTCGGCAATATGGACGTCGCCCAGCATGGCGTAGGAGGCGGACACCCCGCCCGCCGTCGGATTGGTCAGGACGACAATGTAGGGAAGGCCCGCTTCCTTCAGCATCTCCACCGCCACCGTGGTGCGCGGCAGCTGCATCAGCGACAGGATGCCCTCCTGCATGCGCGCGCCGCCGGACGCGGCGAACAGCACCACCGGCCGCCGCTCGGCGATGGCCGTCTCGAAGCCCCGGATGATCGCCTCGCCGGCAGCCATGCCGAGCGAGCCGCCCATGAAGGCGAAGTCCTGGACGATGGCCATCACCGGCACGCCCTCGAGCGCGCCGCGCGCCGCGATCACGGCGTCGTCCATCTCGGCCTTGGCCTTGTACTCCTTCAGCCGGTCGACATAGCGCTTGGAGTCACGGAACTTCAGGGGATCGACCGCGACCTTCGGCAGTTCGATCGTCTCGAACTCGCCGTCGTCCAGGAAGGTCTTCAACCGGTCCCGCGCCCGGATGCGCATGTGGAAGCCCGAGGACGGGACCACCCACTGATTGGCCTCCAGATCCTTGTGGAATACCATCTCGCCGGTCTCGGGACACTTGATCCAGAGATTTTCCGGCACTTCGCGCGTCGCAAGAAGGCTCGAAATCTTCGGGCGGACGTAATTGGTGATCCAGTTCAAGGCACTTGTCCCGTTGAATGTCTGTCCGGCGACCGAGGCCGGCAAGCGCCGGCAGCGGTCCGCTGCGTCAGAGTTAGGCGGTCACGCGGTGATGTCGACGGACGCGCAGCGCCCCGGACATGGACGCCCGCTCAGGAATTGGCAAGGTGGGCGGCGCGCACGCCGCCGGCGATCTCGCTCACCAGGTCGCGGACGGCACCGACCGTGGACTCGGTGGCGCGCCCGTCCTTCAGCGACTGCTCGATCGCCTTGACGATCGCCGAGCCGACGACGACGCCGTCGGCGCCCTTGCCGATCTCGCGCGCCTGGTCGGCCGAGGTGACGCCGAAGCCGACGCAGACCGGCAAGTCGGTGTGCTTCTTGATGCGGCCGACCGCGGCGGCGACCTTGTCCGCGTCCGGCGCGGCCGAACCGGTGATGCCGGTGATCGAGACGTAGTAGACGAAGCCGGAGGTGTTCTTCAGGACCGCCGGCAGACGCTTGTCGTCGGTCGTCGGGGTGGCGAGACGGATGAAGTTGAGGCCCTTCTCGAGGGCCGGCAGGCAGAGCTCGTCATCCATCTCCGGCGGCAGATCGACCACGATCAGCCCGTCGACGCCCGCTTCCAGCGCGTCCGGGACGAAGCGGTCGACGCCGTAGATGTAGATCGGGTTGAAATAGCCCATCAGGATGATCGGCGTGGTCTGGTCCCCTTCACGGAAAGCGCGGACCAGCGACAGGGTCTTCTTCAGGCTCTCGCCGGCCTGCAGGGCGCGCAGGCCCGCCTTCTGGATCGCCGGCCCGTCGGCCATGGGGTCGGAGAACGGCATGCCGAGCTCGATGATGTCGGCCCCCGCCGCGGGCAGCGCCCGGGCAATCTCCAGCGCCGTTTCGTGGTCCGGGTCCCCGGCCATGACGAAGGTCACGAAGGCGGGACGACCCTCCTGCTTCAGCGCGCGGAACCGGTCTTCGATGCGTGTCGTCATGTCAGGCTTTCGTCACCTCGGCGACCCATTGGGCGGTCGCCTCGTCCACGTGATCGACGGCAAAGCCGAAGATCGCGGGCGTGTCATAGGGATGGTGTTCGCGGATCGCCGCCGCGCAGGCATCGAACCGGTCCACCGTGGTCTTGATCGTCAGCGGCCACTCGTCGTGGCGCTCCTTCTTGCCCTGCCAGGTGTAGCGGCTGTCGACTTCCTTGCCGATGTTGACGCAGGCCGCGAACCGGCCGTCGATCAGGATGTGCGAAAGTTCGCGCGCTGCATCGAGCGACGGGCAGGTAACGTGGATTTCGACGATGGCAGTCATGCGTGCTCGCTTCTCTCGCTGGCTCGGTGCGGGCTTGTCCGGCTGCCGGGATACGCAGCCCCGGCTGTCGCGACCGGTGCGGAAGGCGGGCCGACGGCCGCCCGGCTGGCAGCCTAAAGCTCCACCCCCAGATGCTTGGCGGCGGTGAACACGTCCTTGTCGCCGCGGCCGCAGAGATTCATGACGATGATCTGGTCCTTGTCCATCGTCGGGGCGCGCTTGACCACTTCGGCCAGGGCATGGGCCGGCTCGAGCGCCGGGATGATGCCCTCGGTGCGGGTCAGGAGCTGGAAGGCGTCGAGGGCCTCGTGGTCCATGATCGGCACATATTCGACGCGGCCGGAATCCTTCAGCCAGGAATGCTCCGGCCCGATGCCGGGATAGTCGAGGCCGGCCGAGATCGAATGGCCTTCCTTGATCTGGCCGTCGTCGTCCTGGAGCAGATAGGTGCGGTTGCCATGCAGCACGCCGGGCGAGCCGGCGGTCAGCGACGCGCAATGCTCCTCGCCGTCGAGCCCCTTGCCGCCCGCCTCGACGCCGACGATGGCCACGTCCTTGTCGTCGAGGAAGGGATGGAACAGGCCGATGGCGTTGGAACCGCCGCCGACGGCTGCCACCAGCATGTCCGGCAACCGCCCCTCGGCGGCCATCATCTGCTCGCGGGTCTCCTTGCCGATCACCGACTGGAACTCGCGCACCAGCTCCGGATAGGGATGCGGTCCGGCGGCCGTGCCGATCAGGTAATAGGTGGAATCGACATTGGTCACCCAGTCGCGGAGCGCCTCGTTCATGGCGTCCTTCAGCGTGCCGTGGCCGGCCGTGACCGGCACGATCTCGGCACCCAGGAGTTTCATGCGGAAGACGTTGGGCGACTGCCGCTCGACGTCGGTGGCGCCCATGTAGATCACGCAGGGCAGGCCGAAGCGGGCGCAGACCGTCGCGGTCGCCACGCCATGCTGGCCCGCGCCGGTCTCGGCGATGATCCGGGTCTTGCCCATCTTGCGGGCGAGCAGGATCTGGCCCAGGCAGTTGTTGATCTTGTGCGAGCCGGTGTGGTTCAGCTCGTCGCGCTTGAAATAGATCTTTGCGCCGCCGAGCTTTTCGGTCAGCCGTTCGGCGAAATAAAGCGGCGACGGACGGCCGGTGTAATGGGTGTTGAGCCCGTCAAGCTCCGCCTTGAACTCGGGATCGACGCGCGCCGTTTCCCAGGCCTGCTGCAGATCCAGGATCAGCGGCATCAGCGTTTCGGCGACGAAGCGGCCGCCGAAGATACCGAAGCGGCCTTCCTCGTCCGGGCCGGCGCGGAAGGAATTCGGGGTCAGCGGCTGGTTCACGAGATTCGTGCCTTTCTCGCCGGCTCGCCAAGGCGGTCCAGCGCATCGAAGAAGCGGTGCATGCGGCCGACATCTTTGATGCCGGGGGCGCTCTCGACGCCGGACGAGACGTCGATGCCGGACGGATCGGCGATCGCGAGCGCGTCGGCGACGTTGTCGGCGTCGATCCCTCCCGAGAGCATATAGCCCATTTGCGGGTCAAGGCCCGCTTCGGCGGCAGATAGCAGCGTCCAGTCGAAGGAGACGCCGTTGCCGCCCGGCAGGTCGGAGCCCTTGGGGCGCTTGGAATCGAGCAGGATGCGGTCGGCGACGCCCAGATAGGGCGCGACCGCCGCCAGGTCGGCGGCGGTGGCGACCGGCAGCGCCTTCATCACCTTCAGTCCGGTGCGCGCCTTGATGTCGCGCACGCGCTCCGGCGTCTCGCGGCCATGCAGCTGCAGCCAGTCGGGCTTTACCTCCCTGGCGAAGCGCTCGATCAGCGCGTCGTCCGGATCGACGGTGACGACGACGGTCTCGGCGCGACCGGCGACCTGGCGGACCAGCACGGCCATCGGCGCAATGTCGAGATGCCGGGGGCTTTTGGCGAAGTGCACGAAGCCGACATGGCTCGCCCCACGCTCCAGCGCCGCCGCCATCGTCTCGGGCGTGGACAGTCCGCAGATCTTGACGTCGAAGGCTCGCAAAAGCCGTACTCCCGAAAGTCGGATCGCACTATGAGCGCCCTTATCGCGCCTCTCGCCCCGGCCTGTAAAGGACAGGTCCGGGCGCCGAAGCGTCAGGCGGCGGAAAAATCGATGGCGTGCAGGCCGCTGCCGTGGCGCTTCAGCCAGTCGCGGCCGTGGTCCATGCCGGGGCAGAGCTCGCGACACAGCGCCCAGAAGGCGACGCCATGGTTCATCTCGCGAAAATGCGCCACCTCGTGGGCGGCGAGATAGTCCAGCACCTCCGGTGGCGCCATGACGATCCGCCAGGAAAAGGCCAGGCGCCGGTCGCTCGTGCAGGAGCCCCATCGGCTGCGTGTGTCCTTCAGGGCCAGCGAGCGCGGGCGCAGTCCCACGGTTGCGGCATGGCGGTCCACCGCCGCCTGCAGATCCTGCCGCGCCTCGCGCTTCAGCATGTCGACCACGCGCCGGGTGAAGTGCTGGGGCGCGCCGCCGACCAGAAGGCAGGCCGCATCGTCGACGACCTCGATGCGCGACGCGCGGCGCTCCGGCGCCGACACGAGGCGCAGGGTCCCGCCGCGAAACGGGATGGTGGCACCGTCGGCGACGACCACCTGACCCGGCGCCCGCGCCACGCGCTCCTCGACCCAGCCCCTGTGACGTTCCAGAAATTCAGCGATCGCCCGGCCGGATACCTGGCGCGGCGCCGTGACCACGATGCCGGACGCGCCGGGGGCCAGCCGCAGGATCATCCGCTTGGCGCGCGGGTTGCGCCGCACCGTGACCGCCACCGGGCCGCCGGCAAGATCGAGACGCTCGGGGATCGCGGTGACGCGCGGCTTGGCGCGGGGGAAGAGGAATGACATCGGCAGCCGGACACGGAAAAAGGCGGCAGCGCGCGCTGCCATGCGAATCGCATTCTACACCGTTGCGGCGCTGCGGCACGAAAAAGCGGCGACGCCCGAGGGACGCCGCCGCCTTCCTTATGGATCCCCGGACGCGCAGGGAAACATTGTCTGGTTCAGGCCGGCTGGCCGTCGACCACCGGACCGTCATTGCGGCGGTTGCCACGGTCGGCCATGAAGCGGTCGAATTCCTGCTGGTCCTTGGCCCGGCGCAGTTCCCGCGCATAGGCGGCGAACTCGGCCTCGGCCTCGTGCAGGCGGCGGCGCTCCTCGTCGAGACGGGAGAGTTCCTTCTCCCGCCATTCGTCGAAGGCGACATTGCCGGTCCGCGGCGCGCCGAAGGGGGTGGCCCCGCCAGCGCGCTTCAGGCCGCCGAACAGGCGGTCCGTCGTCTCATTGACGTCCCGCTTGAAGCCATCCAAACGGTCACCCCAGAGAATGTAGGCCAGCATCGCCAGGCCCAGAGGCCAGAAGACCATGAACCCACCAACCATCAGGGCAATCGTTGCCGGCGTCCACGCCGGGCGTATCAGAGCTCGCGAAGTCATCGCAGTCACGTTCCTTTCGAAAATGGCCGCGACGCTCAGGCATCGCGGGGGCTTTGTCATGTTTACTGCAGTATCCCCAACATGGTGAGCGTCGAAACCGCGTTCAATCGCCGGGCCACGAAAATCGGCAGGCGTGATCGTTTTCCGCCGTCACGGACGACCCGTCGATGACCGTCCTGGTCGCCTGCCTCGGGCTGTTCTGGAGTGCCTTCCTCGCCGCGACGCTGCTGCCGGGCGCCTCGGAGATCGTCCTGGTCGCGCTGCTGGCCGAGGGAGTGGGCGAGCCCTGGCTGCTGGTCCTGGTTGCGGGGGTCGGCAACACGCTGGGTTCGGTGGTGAACTGGGTGTGCGGGCGGTTCCTGCTGCATTACGCCGACCGTCGGTGGTTTCCGGTGCCGCCACGCCACCTCGACCGGGCGACCCGGTTCTTCAATCGCTACGGGGCGTGGATGCTGCTCCTGGCCTGGTGGCCGCTCGGCGGCGACGCGCTGACGGTGATCGCCGGAGTGCTGCGTGTGCCGCTCTTGCGCTTCACGGTGCTGGTGGCGATCGGCAAGTTCGCCCGCTACGCCGTCGTGGCGGGGGCAACCCTGGCCTGGCCCGGCCTCTGACGGGCGGCGGCGCCGGCGCGTACCAGCATCGACCGGGCCGGCCGGCGGGCATGAAGTTTTGATGACCCGGATCGCGAAACGCGATTACGATGCTATCTTCAGTCTCAGGGAGAGCCGCGATGCCATCGACCGTGATCCCCACGATCCGTTACGAGAATTGCCGCAAGATGATCACCTGGCTCTGCGATACCCTGGGCTTCAGCCGCCACGCCGTCCACGAGGCCGACGACGGCAGCATCCTGCATGCCGAGCTCGTCCATGGCGACGGCATGGTGATGGTCGGCGATGCCAGGGACGACGATTTCGGTGCCCTGCAGGCGGCGGCGAAGACCGGCGTCCGGGTCACCCAGAGCCCCTATCTGGTGGTCGAGGACGTCGACCACCTCTACGCGACCGTGCAGGCGGCCGGCGCGACCATCGTGGTGGATCTGCAGGAGAAGGGCTACGGCTCGAAGGAATTCTCCTGCCTCGACCCCGAGGGGCAGCTGTGGAACTTCGGCACCTACGACCCCTGGCGGACGGGCCAGTAGGCCCGGCCCGAGGCGCGCGCGGCCATGGACTGGACGCAACCGATCGACGCCTATTGCGAACGGCTGGGAGACGGTTTCTGGGCCGAGCCGCTGAACGCGCTGTCCAATCTCGCATTCCTGCTGGCAGCGGCCATCGGCCTCGCCCTGTGGCGCCGTACCGGTCGATCCGACCGGCCGCTGTTCCTGCTCTCCTGTCTCGTCGCGGTCATCGGCGTCGGATCGTTCCTGTTCCACACATTCGCCAACCGCTGGTCGAGCCTGGCCGACGTCCTGCCGATCGCCCTCTTCATCTACGCCTATTTCTTCCTCGCCCTGCTCCGCCTCGTCGGGCTTGGCCGATGGGTGGCCGGGCTGGGCACGGCCGGGTTCCTGGTCGCCTCGATCCTGTCGGAGCCGTTCCTGGCCGGGCTCGTCGGTTCGTCGGCGGGCTACGTGCCGGCGCTTCTCGCCATGCTCGGCATCGGCAGCTACCTGGTCGCCACCGGCCATGGCGCCGGTCCGCTCGTCTTGGCGGCTGGGATGGTCTTCACGGTCTCGCTGGGCATGCGGATGGCCGACGCGCCGCTTTGCGCCGCATGGCCGACCGGCACGCATGTCTTCTGGCACATCCTCAACGCCGCGACACTGAAGCTGCTGCTGGCGGCAACGACCAGGACACGCGGCGGCCAGCCTGCGACAGCCGCGTCCAACGGTTGAGCTTGGCGCCAACGCCGTTCGCGCATCGCCGACCGGACGAAAAAAGGCCGGACGCCTCCCCCGAAGCATCCGGCCCTGGCGGTCCCCCGCCCTGTAACTGGTGTCCGGCGACCGATCGCCGGAGGAAAGACGCCGCGATCAGCGGGCGGCGAGACGTTCCTTGCCCTGCTTGACCACGACGCGCGCATCCATCGGGACGCGTTCATAGAGGTCGATGATGTCCTGGTTCATCAGACGGATGCAGCCCGACGAAGCGGCGGTGCCGATCGTCCACCATTCGGGCGTGCCGTGCAGGCGGAACAACGTGTCCTTACCGCCCTGGTAGAGATACAGCGCACGGGCGCCGAGCGGATTGGTCAGGCCCGGATCCATGCCGTCGCGATAGGGCTCGAGATCCGGCTTGCGATCGATCATCTCGGCCGGCGGAAACCATTTCGGCCAGGAGCGCTTGGCGCGGATGTTCGCGTCGCCGGCCCAGGAGAAGCCGGCGCGACCGACGCCGATGCCGTAGCGCATGGCCATGCCGTCGGCCTCGACGACATAAAGGAAGCGGTTCGGCGTATCGACGACGACCGTGCCCAGCTCATATTCGCGGCCTTCCGGGAAGGAGACGCGCTGACGCAGATATTCCGGATCGATCTTGTCGGTCGGGATCGCGGGCAGCGCATAGCCTTCATCGACGACCGCGGAATAGCCCAGTGCCGAGGTGGCACCGAGGCTGCCCTCGTTCGGCAGGTTGGTCGGCGCGGTGTAGGCCGATACCCCGGACGGCGCCAGAGACGCGCGCTGGCTGCTTGCGCAGCCGCCGGCCACGGCCAGCGACAGGACCGCGGCGCCGAGAAGAAGGAATCGTTTGCTCGTCATCGAAAATGCCATGTTCGGGGTGGGATGGGATCGGTCCGCCGAACGAACCGCGCACCATTGAGGCGCCGACCATCTGTAGCCGTCTCCTCGTTAGTCCGCGTCCATCCGTCAGGCAATACGAGATGAAACCACGGCGTTGGTTAACAGAGCCTTTGTTGCCGCCGGGTGACAGTTGACGGCTTCGGCCGCTGCGACATTTCAGTGACAGGAAGGGACGTTCGCAACCATTACCTACGAGGGCTTCTGATGAATATCGGAGAGGCGTCCCGGCTGTCCGGTCTCCCGCCCAAGACGATCCGCTATTACGAAGAAGTCGGGCTGGTGAAGCCATCCCGGGCGATCAATGGCTATCGCAATTACGGCGACCGCGACGTGCACATGCTGCGATTCCTGCAGCGCTCGCGCTCGCTCGGCTTCACCATCGAGGAAGCGCGGCGATTGCTTTCGCTCTACGAGGACGAGGGGCGGCGCAGCGAGGACGTCAAGTCCATGGCCAGCCGCCGCATGGCCGAGATCGACCGCAAGATCGCCGAGCTGCAATCGCTGAAGCGCGCGCTCGCCGACCTCAGCGAGCGATGCCAGGGCGGTGGCGGACCCGACTGCCCGATCCTGGAGGAGATCTCCGGCGACCGGCCGAACGGCTGACGGCCCCACCGGACCGGCTGACTGCATTCCGCGAAAACGCGGCTTGGGGGCGAACCTGTCCCCCGGCCGCCCCCGCGTTTATGATTTGTTCACGTTTTTGCTTGCCGCGCACCCGCCGGCTCGGCTAGCCTTGACCCCATGCCGATCGTTTCCCCGTTCCCCTTCGATCCCCTGGTCGACGGACGCCAGTCCGAACGCGCGATGATGGTGCGCCGGGGCGTGCAGCGCCTGATGCTGGCGCGCAAGGTGTCGCTGCTGCCCGAGATGCCGCTGGCATCGGGCCGCCGGGCGGACCTCGTCTGCCTGTCGGAAAAGAGCGAGATCACCATCATCGAGATCAAGACCTCGATCGAGGATTTTCGGGTCGACCGGAAATGGCCGGACTACCTGCAGCATTGCGACCGGCTGTTCTTCGCCACGCATCCGGGGGTGCCGGTGGAGATCTTTCCAGACAGCTGCGGCCTGATCGTGTCGGATGGCTATGGGGCGGAGATCCTGCGCGAGGCGCCGGAGGATCGCATCGCGGCAGCCACCCGCAAGGCACTGACATTGCGCTTTGCGCGGCTGGCGGCCGACCGCCTGGTGCAGGCGGAATGGGCGGCCAACCCGTTCATGACCGGGATGACCGGCGAGTCGGAGGCGGACTGACCCGCCCCCGTGTCTTGCGTGCGAACTGCCCGCTCAGCGCGGGGCGCGCTTGGCCAGGATCCGCTGCAGTGTTCGCCGGTGCATGGACAGGCGGCGCGCGGTTTCCGAGACGTTGCGGTCGCACAATTCGTAGACCCGCTGGATATGCTCCCAGCGCACCCGGTCGGCCGACATCGGGTTCTCCGGTGGTTCGGCCCGGTCGCCCGCCTTGCGGCTGAGCGCGGCGATCACTTCGTCGGCATCGGCTGGCTTGGCGAGGTAGTCGATGGCGCCGAGCTTCACGGCGGTCACGGCAGTGGCGATGTTGCCATAGCCGGTCAGCACCACCACCCGGGCATCCTCGCGGGCGCGCTGCAGCGCGGCGATCACGTCGAGGCCGTTGCCGTCGGCCAGCCGCATGTCGACCACCGCACAGGCAGGCGCCGACTGGCGCAGGGCTGCGAGCCCTTCCTCGACGCTTTCGGCTGTCACGACGTCGAATCCGCGCTGTTCCAGCGCGCGGCTCATGCGTTGCAGAAATGGCCGGTCGTCATCGACCAGGAGCAGGGATCGATCCCCCTGCGGTAGAAACGGCCGCTCCGGCGTGGCAACAACCTCTTCGGTCAACATCAGCGTTCCTTTCCGGTTGGTTGGGGAAATGGCGCGTGCCGGGGCAGGGTTCAACCGCGCACCACTGCAGAAACGGGCCTGCGGCATGCGACCGAAGTACGCATCAGGGCAGATCCGCCGTCCCGTCAGTCGCGGCTGGCCGGGCGGTTCGACAGGAACACGTCCCGCGGCCAGGAAATCACCACGGCGGCCCCTTTGGCGGCGCGGCCCCGGGTCTCGCGATTGGCGAAGGCGATCGTCGCGCCCGAGCGCTCCAGCAGCGTCTTGGCGATGAACAGCCCGAGACCCAGCCCGCCGCCCGCCTTGCGCTCCGTCGTCTCGCGGTCGGACATGTAGGGATCGCCGATGCGGTCGAGGATTTCCGGCGAGAAGCCGGGCCCGTCGTCCAGCACCTCGACATACACGTGGCTGTCGCTCCAGCCGGCGCGGATCGTCACCTCGCTGTCGGCGAAGTCGACGGCGTTCTCGACGATGTTGCCGAGGCCATAGACGATGCCGGCGTTGCGTCGGGCAACGGGCTCGGCGCCGGCGCGCTCCACCGTCTCGACCTTCAGCGCGACGCCGAAATTGCGATGGGGCTCGGCAACCTCGTCGATCAGCGACATCACCGACAGCCGGGCGAGATGTGTCTCGCTGGACGAGGACAGGGAGCTGAGCTGGCGCAGGATCGTGCGGCAGCGCTCGGACTGCTCGACCAGAAGGTCGACATCCTCGCGCTGCGGATCGTCGGCCGGCACCGAGCGGCCCATCTCCTTGGCGACGAGGGCGATGGTCGCCAGCGGCGTGCCCAGCTCGTGGGCGGCGGCAGCGGCGAGGCCGTCCAGTGCCGACAGATGCTGCTCGCGCTGCAGGACCAGTTCGGTGGCGCTCAGGGCATCGGCCAGAGCGCGCGACTCGGCGGCCACGCGGTAGATATAGATCGAGGAGAAGACCAGGGTGGTGACGATCGCGAACCACAGCCCGCCCACATAGGAGATCGGCAGGTCCAGCGAGTGGCCGTCCGGCCAGGGCACCGGCATGTGGAAGAAGGCCAGCACCGTCGTGCAGACCACCGCCAGAAGCCCCAGGCCTACCGTCGTCAGCGGCGGCTGCGTCGCCGAGGCGATGATCGAGGGCACCACCAGGAAGACCGTAAAGGGGTTCTCGATGCCGCCGGTGAGGAACAGGAGGCCGGTGGGTTGCAGGATATCGAAGGTCAGCACCCCGGCTGCTGCGGTGGACGACAGGCGGCGGCTCGCCGGAAAGCTGACCGTCAGATAGATGTTCAGCGCCACCGAGGCGGCGATCAGCGCCAGGCAGGTGATGATCGGAAACGGCCACCACAGGCCCCACGCGACGAAGACGCAGGCCGCGGTCTGACCGGCGACGGAGAGCCAGCGCAGCCGCACGAGCGTCGCCAGACGCAGCCGCTGGCTCTCGCGCATCATGGTCACGAAGGCCGGCAGGCGCAGGTCGAAACTGGAACGGGTTGCCTGGTCCATGATCGGATGCAGCCATTCTCGAAAGGAAATCGGAGGCTTACCGTCTAACCTGTCGCCCGCTCCGCCGAAAGTGGGCAAAGCCGCACGGGCGCTCCGGCGGGCGAGACCAAGTGCCGCGCATGGAACGCCGGGCCCGCCTCGACGCTTACCCTCCCGAAGCGCCAAGGCGCGATGAAACAAGACGGAAGGGACGCATCATGGCTCTCGCCAATCTCAAGGACATCTACATCGACCAGCTGCAGGACATCCACAGTGCCTGCAAGCAGTCCGCCAAGGTCACCCGCGAACTGGCAGGTGTCGCCACCGACGGCGACCTGAAGAGCGCGCTCGAGGCCGGTGTTGCCGGGATCGAGGAGGGAATGGCCACGCTCAAGGAGATCATCACCGCCCATGGCGCCGATCCCTCGGGCGAGTTCTGCAAGGGCATGGAGGGCCTCGTGAAGGAGGCACGCTCCCACGGCATCGAGGAGGACATCACCGATCCCGACGCTCGGGACGCGATGATCATCACCCAGTATCAGCGCATGGCCCATTACGCGATCGCCGGCTATGGCTGCCTGACGGCCTTCGCCGAGCGCCTCGACCTCAAGGACGATGCGCACAAGCTGCAGAAGTGCCTGGACGCCACCTATCACGGCGACAAGACGATGACCCAGATCGCCACCGGCGGCATCAACAAGGCCGCTGCCTGAGGGTAGCGTGCCGAGGCCGTGATGCCTCGAATGATCGAAGGCCGTCGGCGCGAAACGCCGGCGGCCTTTTCGCGATATCCCTACAGCACCTGGAAGCCGTGGCGGAACGGATCGCGATCGTCGATGAAGATGGTGTTGAGGCCGGTCAGACGCGCCCAGCCGGCGACGGACGGCACGATGGCTGGCTTGCCGCCCACCTGCGTGGCCGTCTCGACCCGGCCGTGGAACAGCGACCCGATGATGCTTTCGTGGACGAAGGCGTCGCCGGGCGCGAGGCGCCCCTTCGCTGCCCATTGCGCCATGCGCGCCGAGGTGCCGGTGCCGCACGGGCTGCGGTCGATCGCCTTGTCGCCGTAGAACACCGCGTTGCGGGCCGTCGCCCCCTCCACCGTCGGCTCGCCGGCCCACAATACGTGCCGCAGGCCCTGGATGGCGGGCGTTTCGGGATGCACGAAGTCATGGGCCGCGTTCAGTGCGGCCCGCAGCGGGCCGGACAGGGCGACGAGCTCGGACGCTGTGAAGTCGGCCATGTCGCGGAAGTTCTCCTGCGGATCGACGATGGCGTAGAAATTTCCGCCATAGGCGATGTCCACCTTCAGCGGGCCGAGACCGGGACAGTCGACCTCGATGCCTTCGGCATGCAGGAACGCCGGCACATTGGTCAGCCGCACCTCTTCCACGAAGCCGTTCTCCTCGCGGTAGCGGCAGGTGACGACGCCGGCCGGCGTATCGAGCCTCAGCACGCCCGGCTCCCTCGGCGTCACCAGCCCGTGCTCCAGCGCCATGGTCACCGTACCGATGGTGCCGTGGCCGCACATGGGCAGGCAGCCGGAGGTCTCGATATACAGCACCGCCACGTCGCAATCGTCCCGCGTCGGCGGATACAGGATCGCGCCGGACATCATGTCGTGGCCGCGCGGCTCGAACATCAGGCCGGTGCGGATCCAGTCGTATTCCGCCATGAAGTGCGCCCGCTTCTCGATCATCGTGGCGCCGGACAGGAACGGGCCACCGCCGGCGACGAGCCGGACCGGATTGCCGCAAGTGTGGCCGTCGAGGCAGAAGAAGCTGTGGCGTGCCATGAAGGTCTCCGGTGGCGGGTCAGTCGAAGCGGCGGGGCGAAAAGGCCGCGATGTTGATCGGCGGGGGCGCGCCGGTGACGAGATCGGCAAGGATGCGCGCGGTCGCCGCCGACTGGGTCAGGCCGAGATGGCCGTGGCCGAAGGCATAGACGACCCGGTCGCTCGCCGCAGCGACGCCGATCACCGGCAGGGAATCGGGCATGGATGGGCGAAATCCCATCCACTGCCGGCCGCCTTCGGTGTCGAGGCCCGGCAGGAAGCGCCTGGCCATGGCCAGCATGTTGGCGGCGCGGCGGTAATCCGGCGGGCGACGCAGGCCGCCGAGTTCGACGGCGCCGCCGACACGGATGCCGGATGTCAGCCGGCTTACCACGAAGCCATGACCAGGGAACGTCAGTTGCCGCTTCAGGTCGAAGGCGCCTGGCGGCAGTGTCGTGTTGTAGCCGCGCTCGGTTTCCAGCGGCAGCCGGTCCCCGAGCGATGCGGCGAGCGGCTTCGACCAGGCGCCGCCGGCGACGATCGCATGGCGCACCGAAACGCCGGCGCCGTCCGCCAGCGCCAGTCGCACGCCGTCGGCAGCGGGCGCGATGCCCGTCACCTCGGCGCGCACGATCCGCCCGCCCCCTTCGACGACACGGTCGGCCAGCGCCCTGGCGTAGTCGTAGGGGTCCGCGATCGACTGCCAGCCGGGCACGAAGGTCGCGTGGGTGAAGATTGGCGACAGACCCGGCTGCAGCTCGGCGATGGCCGCGCCTTCCAGATGGCGGAACCCGATGCGTGCGGCCGCACGGGCCCGCCAGGACGGCAGCGACGCCTCGAATTCGGCGCGGCTTTCGTAAAGCTCCAGCGCGCCGTCGGAGCGCAGCATCGCGTCGAGCCCGGCCATGGCGACCAGCCGCCGGGTCTCGGTGCTTGCTAGATCCATCATCGCCACCTGCGCGGCGAAGCTCCTGGCAAATGCGGCCGGGCGGCTGGCGCGCCAGAAGCGGAACAGCCAGGGCGCGATGGTCGGCAGATAGGCCGGCGGCACGCTCAGCGGCCCCAGGGGATCGAGCAGCCAGCGCGGCGCCTTGCGCATGATGCCCGGAGAGGCCAGCGGCATGACATCGCTGAATGCAAACGCCCCTGCATTGCCGAAGCTGGCGCCATGGGCCACCTCGCCGCGCTCGACCAGGACGACAGACAGACCGCGCTCCTGCAATGCGAAGGCGGCGGTAATGCCGACGATCCCCGCGCCGATGACCGCGACATCCGCGTCCGCTTCCTTGCCGTTCATGCTGCCTGTCAGCCGCTTTCCTGCCATTGTCAGCCCAGGCTCGGCAGGCTGGGCACCGCTCCGCATGGTCTTCACTCCGTCCGCATCACGACAGCGGGGCACGAGCGGCCCCGATCACCTGCACTAGCGATGACGGAAGACCTTGCGATGCACAAGGGCGCGACGCAGCGCCGTCACGCCGTCAGGCAATGTCGGTCCTGTGTGATCTCAGCCCGTGCGGCCGGCACGGCAACGGCGATAGGCCGCCTCGCCCTGGTCGAGCGCCTGCTGACGCGTCAGCGCGCGGATGCCGAACCCGTCCTCGCTGCGATCGATGCGGTTCTCGTAGCTGTTGCCCGCGGTCTGGCGGGCATATTGTCGGCAGAACGCCTCCGAACCGCGCGGATTGGGATTGGCCGAGACACGCGCGCCGACGATGGGCGAGTCGTTGGGATAGGGGGCGCTGCTGTTGCAGCCGGCTACGCCGGCAAGCACGGCAACCAGAAGAAGGGCGGATCGCATCACGCATCTCCGAATCATGAAGGGGCTGGATCGATAGATGGCGCCCGCGAAGGCGCGCGCCAGTGGCGAGCCGCGCGGGCCCGGCCAGCCGCTGCAAGGCGGCACGCCTGTCTTTCCGAAACCGGTTTGACGGGCACGCACGGATCAGGGCATCTGCCGGGCATGGTGTATGACGAGATCGCCCCCCTTGCGCCGGAGATCGCGGCGGCCCGGCTGAGGCCTCTCGGCGGGCTGGCGTATCTCGACAGCGCCATGCGGCACGAGACGCTGGGGCGCTATTCCTACGTCGCCGCCGCACCCTTCGCTGCCTTCACGGTGGATGGCGAAGGCGCCATGCTGGATGACCGCCGACTGGAAGGGGCACCCCTGGCTGCGCTCGACGCGGTGCTGGCGCAGCATCGCCAGCCGACGGTGCCCGGTCTACCGCCCTTCCAGGGCGGCGCGGTCGGCTTCATCGGCTACGAATTTGCCCGCCATCTGGAGCGGCTGACCGCGCCCGCCGATCTGGATCCGGCGCAGCCCAGCCTGCGGTTCGATCTCTACGACACGGTCCTGGCCTGCGACCTGGCCGAGGACCGCGCCTTCCTGATCGGCGCGCGCCGCGCGGGAGAGACGGATGACGGGTCGGCGCGTGCCCGGATCGCCCGCTTTCGGGCCGCGCTCGAACGCGAGGCGCCCCCTCCCGGCATCGGGGCACGGCCGGGCGGCCTCGACTGGCGATCGAATTTCTTCGCCGACGACTACCGCGCGGCGATCCAGCGGGTGCGGGACTACATCCTGGCCGGCGACATCTATCAGGCGAATGTCGCGCAGACCTTCCGCGCGGCATTGCCCGACGACTTCGACCCATTCGGGCTCTATCTGCGGCTGCGCCGGACCAACGCGGCGCCCTTCGGCGCCTATCTGGAGCATGACGGTCTTGCCATCGCCTCCTCTTCGCCGGAACGCTTCCTGAAGCGCGATGGCGACATGGTCGAGACCCGTCCGATCAAGGGCACGGCGAAACGCTCGCCGGACCCGGTCGAGGACAGGGCGCTCGCCGAAGCGCTGCTGGCCTCGGAGAAGGACCGGGCCGAAAACGTCATGATCGTCGACCTCCTGCGCAACGACATCTCGCGGGTCTGCACGGCGTCGTCGGTCGAGGTGCCGGTCCTGTGCGGGCTCGAGAGCTACGCCTCGGTCCATCATCTCGTCTCGGTGGTGACCGGGCAGCTTCGCCCCGGCACGACCGCCGGCGACCTCATCGGCGCCACCTTCCCGGGCGGCTCGATCACCGGGGCGCCGAAGATCCGCGCCATGGACATCATCACCGAGATCGAGAACACCGCCCGCGGGCCCTATTGCGGCGCCATCGGCTATCTCGGCTTCGACGGCGCCATGGATCTCAACATCGCCATCCGTACCGTCAGCTTCGCCAGAGGCATGGCGCGGCTGTCGGCCGGCGGCGGCATTACCGTGCTGTCCGACCCGGCGGCCGAATACGAGGAGACCTTCACCAAGGCGACCCGCGTCTTCGCCGCCTTCGAAGCCGACGACACGGCGTCGGCGGAGGACGGCCCGCGGTGATCCTCGTCCTCGACAATTACGACAGCTTCGTCTTCAACGTCGCCCGCTATCTGGAACGGCTGGGCGGCGAGACCCGGGTCGTGCGCAACGACGCCATCACGATCGCCGAGATTGACGCCCTTGCGCCGTCGGCCGTGATCATCTCGCCGGGTCCCTGTTCCCCCCACGAGGCCGGGATCTCGCTCGATCTGGTGCGGCACCTGTCCGGCCGCACGCCGATACTGGGCGTCTGCCTCGGCCATCAGGTCGTCGGCGAGGCCTTCGGCGGCACCGTCACGCGGGCGCTGAAGCCCATGCATGGCCGGGCCTCGCGCGTCTCCCACGACGCCGCGAACCTCTTCGACGGGCTGCCGCAGCCGACCATGGTCGGGCGCTATCATTCGCTGATCGTGGAGGAGACGCCGGCGATGGCGGACCATCTCGCCGTCGACGCGCGGTCGGACGAGGGCGAGATCATGGCGCTGTCCCACCGCTCGCATCCGACCTGGGGCGTCCAGTTCCATCCCGAATCCGTCCTCACCGAGCACGGCGAACGGATCTTCGAGAATTTCCTGTCCCTGGCGGAGCGTTGGCGTGGACGAGATCTGGATTAACGGCGGCTTCGAGGCGCCGCCCGGCGCGATAGCCGCAAACGATCGCGGCTTCACGCTCGCCGACGGGGTCTTCGACACGTCGCTCGTCCTGGGGGGCACCGTATTCGGCCGGACGGCGCATCTCGACCGGCTGATGGCCGCAGCGGCCAGCCTCGCCATCCCCGCCGAACGCGCGGCGATCGAAGGAGCGATGACGGCGCTCGCGACACGACGCGGCGACGGCGCGATCCGCCTGACGCTGACCCGCGGCCCCGGCCCACGCGGCCTGACGCTTCCCGCCTCACCGCAGCCGACGCTGCTCGGCACCTCGGCGCCGCTGGCGCCGGCCATGATGTTCGCGCCGCTGCGGCTGCAGGTCGCGGCCATCCGCCGCAACGAGACGTCGCCGACGGCGCGCGTGAAATCGCTCGCTTATCTCGACAGCGTGCTCGCCAACCATGCGGCGAAGCAGGCAGGAGCCGACGAGGCGCTGTTCCTCAACGGCGCCGGCCGCGTCGCCTGTTCGGCGCTGGCCAATGTCTTCGTGCTGAGCGGCGAGGAGATCGCCACGCCGCCACTGGACGAAGGCGTCCTCGATGGGATCGTGCGGGGCTGGGTTCTCGGACATGCCGCGGAATTCGGCCTTGCCGCGTCCGAACGGCCATTGACGGTCGAGGATCTGGCGACGGGGCAGGTCTTCCTGACCAACAGCCTCCGCCTGATCGCGCCGGCGAGCCTGGGCGACAGGCTACCGGACGCGGCGGACCCGCATCTGGTCCGGCTGATGACAGGTCTTTGCGACGCGATCGGCGATGAGTGCCAGGTGGATCCGCGCACGCGCGGAGCGAAGCTGCCCGGCTGAGGCTGAATGGTGAAACCCGGTTGGCACACGGGATGAACGCCGACCGATCGATCGCAGGCCTCAGCGTCGCATCGTGCCGCCGGCGAGCAGCCAGGCGGGATCGAACCAGGTATCGGCCTCGCCGTCATAGGGCAGCGTGTTGATGTCCCAGTGCCGGACATATTTCGCATAGACGTCCCAGACAGCCGGTCCGCCGCCGACATAGACCACCCGGTCGGCGAAGCTGGCGAGCACCGCCTCCGGATCGTCGGAGGAGCGGATCTCCACGATGGTGTGATCCTTGCGGGCGAAATCGGGAAAGGACGCCACGGTCTTCGGACCGGCGATCAGGACATGGCCCCGCGTGATCTCGAAGAACCGCTCGACGTCTTCGGTATAGACCCGCTCGGGCCGACCCTCCCAGGGCATGCCTCCGTTCAGGCCGAGCTGCCCGCTCCGGCCGATGGCACAGATGACCCTGACGTCCGGCATTCGCCCCGCTCCCCGTTCGCTGCGCCCCGACGGCTCGCCACCTTCGTGGCGTGATGCCAGATTCGGCGGGTTGCGGCTACGGTGCCGGCGAAACCGGCCCCTCTGCCGTTCGCTCGTTCAAGTAACCACCCATAACGGGCTGCTCGCAATTCGGTTCCAAAAAGAATAGTGCTACTTCCGTCAATCTGTGCTATGCTGTTTTTCACTGCGTTTTTCTTGCGGAGCATGTACCAGTTTAAGGATCGGCCGCCGACTATCGGTTAACCGGACCTATGGATACAAATTCGCAGATTTCATCATCGGTCCCGACCGACGATCCGATCGCGATCGGAATGCCGGTCCTCGTGCCGTCGCTCCTGTCGATCGCAAAGTCGACCCGGGCCTTCCTTGCACTCCTACTGGCTGACATCGGATTGCATCCGGGACAGGATCAGCTTCTGGACCAGCTCGATCCGCTGGCGCCGGTCAGCGTTTCGGCGCTGGCGGCGCAGCTCTGCGTCCGGCCCTCCACCGTCTCCAAGATGCTCGACCGGCTGATCGAAAAGGGACTGGTCGAACGCTCGACCAACAGTTCCGACGCGCGGCGGACCATGGTGCATCTCACATCCGATGGCGAGCGCGTGCAGGCGACCGTGCGGGGGGTCTGGCAGCGGCTCGAGGTCGATCTTGCCCATTCCCTGTCGGAGGAGGAACTGGAGGTCCTGCAGGGTTCTCTGGCGCGCACCGGCGATCTTCTTGCCCAGAAGCTGCGGCGCCTGCGCTGAAACGCCCGGCAGGACGCCCAAGGACGCTGCGGGTTGTTTATTCTCCGCAGCGACCTTGCGACAATGGATTCCCGTAGCCGGGCCGGTGCAGCAGGTCCCGCTGACGCGTGATTGACGCGCGCTTCCGCACTGCCTATTCCGCCGGGGTCGGGTCGACCGGCTGCGGAAAGGATGGCGCCGATGACCGAGATCGTGACGATCGCCAAGGATGGCCTCAGCGCCGAGATCGTCACCGCCGGGGCGGCGGTCCGGGCAGTCCATCTCGTCGGGCACGACCATTCGCTGGTCGTCGGCGCTGCCGACCTTGAACATTACTCCGCCGGCAATCGGGAGTATCTCGGCGGCACGATCGGCCGCTTCGCCAACAGGATCGCCGCCGGACGCTTCACCCTGGAAGGCCGTCCCCATGAGTTGGCCTGCAATGACGGGCCGAACCATCTGCATGGCGGCCCCGGCGGCTTCTCCACCCGGCCTTGGTCCATCGTCGACCGTGGGCCGGATGCGGTGACGCTGGCCCTCGTCTCGGCCGATGGCGACGAGGGCTATCCCGGCGAGATCCGGGTGACAGCGCGCTTTGCGATCCTGCCGGATTGCACGCTCTCGGTGACCTACGAGGCCACGACCGACCGCCCGACCCTGGTGAACCTGACGACGCACTTCTACTTCAACCTCGACGGCAGCGACGACATTCGCGGCCATCGCCTGACTCTGGCCTCCGACCGCTACCTGCCGATCGACGTAGACGCCCTGCCGACCGGCAGCGTCGACCCGGTCGAAGGCACGGCCTTCGATTTTCGCGCGGGCAAGCCAGTGGGCGAGGCGCCCGATCCGCTCGACCACAATTTTTGCCTGGGCAGCGCACCATCGCCGGAGCCGCGCTTCTGTGCCCGGCTTGAGGCCGAGACGAGCGGCATCGCCCTCACCGTGTCGACGACCGAACCCGGTCTTCAGGTCTATGACGGCGCCAAGCTCGACGGATCGATCGTCGGCCACGGCGGCAGGCCGATCGTCAGCCGGTCTGCCCTGGCTCTGGAGCCGCAGGGCTGGCCGGATTCGCCGAACCGCCCGGACTTCCCTCAGGTGCGTCTGCAGCCGGGAGACACCTACCGCCACCACAGCCTCTACCGGTTCTCCGGCGGCTGACGGCGCAACAGTCGCCGCCGAAAGCCTTCATTCACCGGTTCGATACGGCTCGCACCAGACGGCTATGTAATCGCCGCAATTGTGCATATGCTCACATTTATTGTCCGCTCTCAAACACGCAAGCAGCCCGTGAATCACAAGAGTTTTGCGTCCCGCCGTACCGCGCTGAAGGCCGGGGTGACCCTCACCCTCGCCGCGCTTCTTCCCCGTCCGGGCTTCGCCCAGCAGACGGATGCTCCGCCACCCGCACAGCCGCCGGCCACAGTCGGCGCCCCCGACGCACCCTTCGGCTTCGAGGAACTCGCCGCGCGCATGCAGCAGCGCGCACAGGAAGACTATGCCGCGCCGGCCAACGAGCTGCCGCAGGAAATTCTCGATCTCAGTTACGACGAGCACCGGGCGATCCGCTTCCGGCCGGACCATGCCCTGTGGCGCGCCGAGCCGGTCGAGTTCCATCTGCAGGCCTTCTATCCCGGCTGGGTCTTCAAGGAGACCACGAAGGTCTTCGTGGGTCAGAACGGCGTCTACAGCCGGCATGATTTCGCGCCGTCCGACTTCGAATATCGCCCGCCGCTGGACCCGACCCAATTCCAGGATATCGCCCTCGACGGCGTGGCCGGTTTCCGGATCCACGCGCCGATCGAACGGCCGGACTATTTCGACGAACTGGTGACGTTCCTGGGCGCCAGCTATTTCCGCGCGCTCGGCACGGGCACGCGCTACGGCCTTTCCGCCCGTGGCCTGGCGATCAACACCGCCACCAGCGACACCGAGGAATTTCCGCGTTTCAGTGCCTTCTACATCGAAGCGCCGAAGCCGGGCGACGACCGCATCCGGCTGATGGCCGAACTGGACAGCGCCAGCCTGACCGGCGCCTATTCCTTCGTCATCGCGCCCGGCCCGCAGACCCGGATCGACGTGACGTCGCGGCTGTTCTTCCGCACCGACGTCAACCGCCTTGGCATCGCGCCACTCACCTCGATGTACACGTTCGGCGAAAACGACCGCTTCGGCCGGGACGATTTCCGTCCCGAGGTCCATGACAGTGACGGGCTGTCCATCCAGCGCGCCGACGGCGAGACGCTGTGGCGACCGCTGAAGAACCCCGAAAACCTGGCCATGTCCTATTTCCAGGAGACCAGCCCGCGCGGCTTCGGCCTCCTGCAGCGCGATCGCGATTTCTCCCATTACGAAGACATCGAGGCCCGCTACGAACTCCGCCCCTCTTTGATGATCGAGCCCCTGGGCGACTGGGGCAACGGTGTGGTGGAACTCGTCGAGATCCCGACGGACTCGGAAGCCAACGACAATATCGTCGCCTTCTGGGTTCCCGAGGCCCGCGCGGAAGCCGGTGGCTCGATGGAGTTCAGCTACCGCATGCATTGGGGGCTGGATGTCGAGGAGCCGGACAACCGGGCCAGGGTGACCGGAACCTTCATCGGCGTGGGTGGCAACGCTGCCGATGCCGACGCCGATATCTCGACCCATCGCATCGCCATCAATTTCGAGGGCGGCAGCATCGCCAGGCTGCCCGCCGACGCCCAGCTCGAGCCCCTGATCGACGTGCCGGACAATACAAGGCTCGTGCACACGGGAATCGCGCGGCTGCCGAATGGCGGCTGGCGCGTTGCGTTGGAACTGGAGATGACTGATTCACAGCCCGCTGAACTTCGCGTGAAACTTTCTATGCTGCAGCGCATTGTCAGTGAAACATGGCTCTATCAGTGGACGAACAGGACATGACCGTTTTCGCAACGGAAGACCGCTTCTGCATGCAGGAGACCAACGCCGGCAGGTTGATCGGACGCGCCGATCTGGGCGACGAGGTGATCCTCGATGCCGTAAGGGCACGCCTGGCATCGACCGGACGCAATGGCGACGCAGAACGTCTGATTTCCGCCGCCATGGATGGCGACGAGACATCGCTGGCCTTCGTTCGGACGGTGGCCGTGCCGCCGCCCGTGGCCCGGCTGACCATGCCGATTCAGCAGCTGACCGCCCGGCGCATCCGGCTTCCGAGCATCTCGTTCGGCCGTCTGTCCGCCGACCGCAACTGACACCGGCTTCGGCATCGGGCCTCATGCAGGCCCGTGCCCGAGCACGATCTGACCGACGGACACCGCGTTGATCACGGCCAAGCGCCTTCTCTTTGCCCTGGCCTCCGTCGTGCTCGCCGCGATTGCGGCCTCGCTGTTCTTCATCGTTGTGACGGTGAATGGCGTCACCTATCTGCACATTGCCCAGATCAGCCTGCTGGTCCTGTGCTGCCTGTGGCTCGCCTGGGGCTTCAACATGGCGCTGGCGGGTATCATGTCGTCCGGCGCGCCGCCGCGCCGCAGGGCGCTTCCCGGGCATGTCAGCCGCACCGCCATTCTTGTGCCCGTCTACAACGAGGACGCCCAGGCCGTGCTGGCGCGCGTCGGCGCCATGTATGAGGGCCTTCGCAGCCTCGGCCGGCTTCAGGACTTCGACTTCCACGTCCTCAGCGACTCCACGCGGGCCGAAAACGTCGCCGCCGAACGCCGCTTCATAGACGCGCTGCTGGCCGAGCTCGGCGCGGCCGGACGCCTCTACTACCGGAACCGCGAAAAGAACGTCGGCCGCAAGGCCGGCAACATTGCCGATTTCGTCACCACAAGCGGCGGTGCCTACGACTACATGCTGGTGCTCGACGCCGACAGCCTAATGCGGCCCGAGACCATGGTGGAGATGGTCGCACGAATGGACGGCGACCCGGAACTCGGCCTGTTGCAGACGCAGCCGCTGATCATCGGCCGGCGCACCTTGTTCGGGCGTGCGCTGCAGTTTTCCGCCGCGCTCTTCTCGCCTGTCTTCTCGCGCGGCATCGCGGCCCTGCAGGGCCGCGAGGGACCGTTCTGGGGCCACAATGCCATCATCCGCATCCGGGCCTTCGCCGCTTCGTGCGGGCTGCCGGATCTCGGGGGCCGGCCGCCCTTCGGCGGCCATATCCTCAGCCACGATTCCGTCGAAGCCGCGCTCCTGTCGCGAGCCGGCTACAAGGTGCAGGTNCGGATCTCGGGGGCCGGCCGCCCTTCGGCGGCCATATCCTCAGCCACGATTCCGTCGAAGCCGCGCTCCTGTCGCGAGCCGGCTACAAGGTGCAGGTCGATCCCGACCTGGAGGGCTCCTACGAGGAAGCTCCGGCCAACATCCTCGAATACGCCAAGCGCGACCGCCGCTGGTGCCAGGGCAATCTCCAGCACGGCAAGCTCATTGCCGCGCCCGGCATGAAGCTGTGGAGCCGGGTGTCGCTGGCGAGCGGGATCATGGCCTATGCGGCCTCGCCGATCTGGCTGATGTTCCTGATCGTCAGCCTGCTCGACCCGATCCTGGCGCCCGAGCCGAACTATTTTCCCGCCGATTCGCTGTTTCCGGTGTTTCCGCGGCCCGAAACCGGCAAGGCCCTGCTGCTCCTCTTCGGTATCTTCGTCCTGCTCCTGCTCCCGAAGACGCTGATTGCCGTCGGCAGCGCGTTCACCGCCCGCCGCAGGCGCTTCGGCGGCACATTCGCCGTGCTCGCCGGTGCGACCGCGGAGCTGGTGATGACCAGCATCCTCGCGCCGGTGATGATGATGTTCCAGTCGAAAGCGGTGGCCGAAATCCTGATCGGCGCCGATGCCGGCTGGCCCTCCACCGAGCGCGCCGACGGCAGCCTGCCCCTCGACGCGGCCTTCAAGGCCAGCTGGTGGATGGTACTGGCCGGCGGCATCGTGCTTTTTGCCACCATCAACTATGCGCCGGATCTGGTCCTGTGGACGCTGCCCATCGCGCTGCCGCTGGTGGCGGCACCCTTCCTGATCAGTGCCACGGGCAATCCCGCGCTGGGCGACTGGGCGCGCCGGCTGCGCCTGTTCGAGACGCCGTTCGAGGCCGATCCGGAACCCGTGATCCGCAGCTATGCCCTCTGGCATGAGCGGCTGTCAGGGCTGGTCGGCACCGGGGACCTTGAGAAAGCCACAGTCCCGGTGGCACCCGTGCTACCCGATCCCGCATGAGGCCGCCCCACAGACGATGACCACTGTCACGAGTATTGCCCCCAAGTCCACCCGCGATCACCGGGTCGACTTCTGGCGCGGCATCGCCCTGGCGATGATCTTCGTCAATCACATTCCCGGCAATTTCTGGGAGAACTTCACCTCCCGCAATTTCGGCTTCTCCGATGCCGCGGAATTGTTCGTATTTCTCGCGGGCTTTGCGTCCGCTTACGCCTATGCACCGCTCTTCATGGCGGGCGAGCGGCTGGTGGCGACGCTAAAGGCCTGGCGGCGTGCCGGCGTTCTCTATCTCGTCCACATCACCCTGACGGTGGCAGCGATCGCCATCTTCTCCTGGGCTGCGCTGACACTCGGCTACGGCGACATGATGCGTACGATCGGGCTGCAATCGTTCATCACCATGCCGCTGGAAACCATGATCGGCGTCGCCGGCCTCGGGCACCAGCTCGGCTATGTGAACATCCTGCCGATGTATTGCGTGCTGCTCCTGATGCTGCCGCTTCACATCGCGCTGGCGCAGATCAGCCGGGGCGTCATGCTTGCCGGCGCCGTGCTGATGTGGGTCGTGGCCTATGTCTGGGCGATCGACGTGCCCGCCTTCCCGCTGCCCGGCGGCTGGTTCTTCAACCCCTTCTCCTGGCAGCTGATCTTCGCCGTCGGGCTCTATTGCGGCCTGACCCGCCGCCAGAACGGCGTGGCTGCGCCGTACCGGCCATGGCTCTACGCGCTGGCGCTGGCCTACGCGCTGCTGGCTTTCCTGACCATCCGCTTCGGCCTTTGGTGGATCTGGGGGCAGAGCCCGCTGCCGGTGCTGATCACCGGCTTCGACAAGACCTATGTGAGCCTCACCCGGCTCCTGCACGTCATGGCGATCTGCTATCTCTTCGCCAATGCCGCCGCGACCTCGCCCTTCGCCAACATCTCACGCGACAACATCTTTGCCATGCTCGGCCGGCATTCCCTGCCGGTCTTCGCGGTCGGCACGGTGCTGTCTCTGTTCGGCCAGGTGATCAAGCACGGTGACGAACCTTCGATCTGGTTCGACACGCCGATGATCCTGGTCGGCCTCACGATCCTGTTCGCGCTGGCGCGCTACCTCGACTGGTGGCGCAAGGCGGCGAAGGTCACGGTCGGCGGTACCGGTCCGGTCGCGGCGGGCGCACGGGGCGCGATCGCCACGCCGGACGCGGCGCCACCGCCGATCCTCAAGGTCCGGCGCCCTGCCTGACCGGACCTGCGGGACAAGCAATAACGGGCGCCGCTGGCACCCGTTTTCTGTTCGGTTCGTCGTGCCTGGGTCCTATCGCATGACCGGCATGGAGAACTCGGCACCATCCTTGATGCCCGAGGGCCAGCGGCTCGTGACCGTCTTGGTGCGGGTGTAGAAGCGGAAGGCGTCGGGGCCGTGCTGGTTCAGGTCACCGAAGCCCGAGGCCTTCCAACCGCCGAAGGTGTAGTAGGCCAGCGGGACCGGGATCGGCACGTTGACGCCGACCATGCCGATGTTGATGCGGCTGGCGAAGTCGCGGGCCGCATCGCCGTCGCGGGTGTAGATCGAGACGCCGTTGCCGTATTCATGGCTCATCGGCAGGTCGATCGCCTCCTCGTAGTCCTTGGCCCGCACCACCGACAGGACCGGACCGAAGATCTCGGTCTTGTAGATGTCCATGTCCTTGGTGACGTCGTCGAACAGGCAGGCGCCGACGAAGAAGCCGTTCTCGTAGCCCTGCATCTTGAAGCCGCGGCCGTCGACGACGAGCTTGGCGCCCTCCTCGACACCCCGGTCGATCATGCCGAGCACCCGCTTCTGCGCCTCGCCGGTCACCAGCGGTCCCATGTCGACGTCGTCCCCGGCGGTATAGGGCGCGATCTTCAGCGCCTCGACCCGCGGGATCAGCTTCTCCATCAGGCGATTGGCGGTCTCCTTGCCGACCGGCACGGCCACCGACACGGCCATGCAGCGCTCGCCCGCCGCGCCGTAGCCGGCGCCGATCAGAGCGTCCGCCGCCTTGTCGATGTCGGCATCCGGCATGATGATCATGTGGTTCTTGGCGCCGCCGAAGCACTGAACGCGCTTGCCGTTGGCGCAGCCACGCGAATAGATGTACTGGGCGATCGGCGTCGATCCCACGAAGCCGATGGCTTGGATGTCCGGATCGTCGAGGATCGCGTCGACCACGCCCTTGTCGCCGTTGACGACGTTGAGGATGCCCTCGGGCAGACCCGCCTCGACCATCAGTTCCGCCAGCATGATCGGCACCGACGGATCGCGCTCCGACGGCTTCAGGATGAAGGCGTTGCCGCAGGCGATCGCCGGCGCGAACTTCCACATCGGGATCATCGCCGGGAAGTTGAACGGCGTGATGCCGGCGACGACGCCGAGCGCCTGGCGGATCGAGTAGAGGTCGATGCCCGGGCCGGCGCCTTCCGAGAACTCGCCCTTCAGGAGATGCGGCGCGCCGATGCAGAACTCGACGACCTCGAGGCCGCGCTGCACGTCACCCTTGGCATCGGGAATGGTCTTGCCGTGCTCGCGCGACAGCGCCTCGGCCAGCTTGTCCATGTCGCGGTTCAGAAGCTCGACGAACTTCATCATCACCCGGGCCCGGCGCTGGGGATTGGTCGCCGCCCAGGCCGGCTGGGCCGCCTTTGCGTTTTCCACCGCGGCGCGCAGTTCCGCCGCGCTCGCCAGCGCCACCTGGGCCTGGACTTCTCCGGTGGCCGGATTGAAGACGTCGGCCGTGCGGCCGCTCGTGCCGGCGACGCGCTTGCCGCCGATGTAATGTCCGATCTGTTCCATCCGGTTTCCTCCTGTTGCGGTTGTTGCCGACTGTCTTCGCGCAGGCGACCGCAAAAGCCAATCCTTCGCTTTGCGCATCCGTTGTGCGAACATCGACATCTTTGCGGGGAATGAGGGCTTGCAGGACGTGAACTGGGACGATGTCAGGCTGTTCCTCGCGGTTGCCCGCGCCGGCCAGATCCTCGCTGCCGCCCGGCGGCTGGAACTCAACCACGCGACGGTCGGCCGGCGGATCACCGCGCTGGAGACGGCGCTGGGCGCGCGGCTTCTCGACCGCCGCCCCAATGGCTGCGAGCTCACGCCGACGGGGCGGGACTTTCTCGAACAGGCCGAGCGGATGGAAGCCGCCATGCTGGCGGCGCGCGCCGATCTCGGCGCGACCGACGTGGCGCTGTCGGGCACGGTGCGCGTCGGTGCGCCCGACGGCTTCGGCACGGCGTTCCTGGCGCCCCGGCTCTGGCGCCTGACCGAACGCAATCCCGACCTCACCGTGCAACTCGTGCCGGTGCCGCGGGCGTTCTCGATCTCGCGCCGCGAGGCCGACATCGCGATCACCGTCGCCCGGCCCGAGGCGGGCCGGCTCGTTGCGGGCAAGCTCACCGACTATGCGCTGGGGCTCTATGCCTCACGCGCCTATGTCGGCGAACACGGCGCCCCCGCCTCCGCCGCCGAACTCGGCCAGCACCGGCTGGTCGGCGCGGTGGAGGATCTCCTCTACAGCCCGAAACTCGCCTACCACGCGGACATCGTCGCGCACTGGCCGGCGCGCTACGAGGTGTCGAGCGCGCTGGGCCAGACCGAGGCCGTGTGTGCCGGCGCCGGCATCGGCATCCTCCATGGCTTCATGGCGGCCGATCGCCCGCAACTCGTGCGCATCCTGCCGGACGAGACGATCCACCGGAGCTACTGGCTGGTCTATCACGAGAGCGTCCGGGACATCCGGCGGATCGCCGCCGTCGCCGACTTCATCCGCGATTGCGTGGCCGCCGATCGCGCGGTCTTTTCCGCCGGCTGACAGGGCACGCGGCGACGCCGCGGTCGATGCGGGGGATCGGGTTTATGTGCACGGCGACCCGCGGACGAACCGTCCGGGTCATCCAGCCTTTCGGGCGGGCACTTGATCGCCGTCAATCCTCCGCACGCCGCTTCGTGCGCATATCGACGGGAGTCGGACACGAAGGAGACCGCCATGTACAGCAAGATCATGATTCCCGTCGACCTGGCGCATGCCGACAAGCTCGACAAGGCGCTGAAGACGGCTGCCGGCCTAGCCAGTCTCTACAACATTCCGGTGCATTACGTTGGGGTCACCGGCAACACCCCGTCGGGTGTCGCCCACACGCCAGAGGAATATGCCGGCAAGCTGCAGGCCTTCGCGTCGGGGCAGGCCCGCGACCATGGCGTCGAGCAGACGGCGCAGACCTATGTCCGCCACGACCCGAGCGTCGAGCTCGGCCGGACCCTGCTCGACGCCATCGACGAATGCGGTGCCGATCTCGTGGTGATGGCATCCCATGTGCCGGGCCTGCCGGACCATCTGTTTTCGTCTCATGCCGGGCATCTGGTGTCCCACGCCTCCGCCTCGGTCTTCGTGGTGCGCTAGGAGGTCCGGAAGGGCGCCGGATCGGGCGTCCTTCCGCCATGATGCATTCACACCCGCGATCACCCTGAAACAGCCTGCAGCGCCAACCCGCTAGTGCGCGCCTGGTCTTTCGCTTCCCGCCGCCTGCCCTGCAACCGAAGATCAACCAATCATCCCGGACGGTTTCACTCTTCCTTCATGGGCGCCCGGGCAGAGTTCGCCGACCTCGTTTCAGTGTTCGGATCGATCCGGCGCTTCGGCAGGCCGGATATCGGCACCAGGGATTTCGTTGGCAGCACTCGCCCAGACCTTCCTCGTCGACCATTCCCTTGGCTTCGTCACGACGGCCCTCGTCGTGTGCGCCATCATGGCCGCCATCATCCTGACGGTTCTCGACCGCGCCCGTTCCGTCGAGGGCGCCCGGCGCTACCGATGGATGGCCGTCAGTGCCGCGGTCGCCGGCCTCGGTGTCTGGACGACGCATTTCGTTGCGATGCTCGGCTTTCGGCCCGATGTCATCCTGGGCTACGATCCGGTGGTCACCGCCGTCTCGGTGCTCGCCGGAATCGTCTGCGTCGGCCTGCCGCTGGCGGCGACCGTCATCGTCACGTCGCGAGCCGCGCGGATCTGGCTTGGCGCCCTTGCGGGCGTCGGAGTCGGTGCCATGCATTTCACCGGCATGAGCGCGCTGCAGGGCTGCCTGGCGACCTACGACCTGCCGGTCACCCTCGTGTCCTTTTTCGCGGGCTGCGGCTTCTTCGCGGCGGCGATGGCGATCCGGCCGCAAGGCAAGCGACGCATCCTGATCGCGGCGCTCATGGTGCTGGGCGTGTGCTCGCTGCATTTCATCGCGATTGCCGGCCTCACGCTCAGTCCCGCCCCCGCCGCCCAGGTCTGGTCCGTGGATCCGGTGACGCTCTCGGCCTTCGTGGCGCTCGCTGCGCTGATGATCTTCATCCTCGCCTTCATCCTGGCGGTGAACGGCGAGAAGCTCGACGCGTCGTCGCGGGAGGCCGCGGCGGAAGCAGCGGAGCATCTGCGTGTCCTGTCGGCTGCCCTGCAGAACATGTCGAATGGCCTCGTCATGGTGGGGCCCGACGGGATCATCACCCTGCACAACGAGCGCGCCTGCGAACTCCTGGGCCTCGGCTCGAGCGAATTGCGGCCGGGCATGCCGCTCGAGACCTTCCTGCAGAATTTCGGCGCCCACGCCGGATGGGACGCCGCGCGCATCGCCCGGGTCTCCAACACCCACGCCATCTGGATGCGCCGCTCCACCATTACCCGCGTCGAGCATCAGCTTGCCGACGGGCGCGTGCTCGGTGTGGCCTGCTGCCCGATGGCCGACGGCGGCGCCATCCTGACCTATGACGACATGACCGAGGCCCGCAAGGTCCAGGCCACCATCACCCACATGGCCTATCACGACGCGCTGACCGGATTGCCGAACCGTCGCAGCTTCCAGGACGAGCTCACCGCGCGGTTCGTTGCGTCCGAGCCCACCACGATCCTGATGATCGACCTCGATCGCTTCAAGGCCGTCAACGACACGCTGGGCCATCCGGTCGGCGACGCGTTGCTGATCCAGGTGGGCGACCGGCTGCGCGGATGCTGCGAACCCAACGACGTGATCTTCCGCCTCGGCGGCGACGAGCTGGCGATCCTGCCGGGCAACCGGGAACACAGCGGCACCTTGGCGCGCCGCGTCGTCGAGGCATTCGCGCGTCCGTTCACCGCCGACAGTCACCGGATCAGCATCGGCTGCAGCGTGGGCATCGCCACGGCCAGCGGCACGGACGATCCGGACCTCGTCGTCCGGCAGGCCGATCTGGCCCTCTACAAGGCCAAGAAGAACGGCCGCAACCGCATCGAGTGCTACGAAAGCGGCATGATGGAAGATGCCGTCAAGCGGCGCGACATGGAAACCGACATGGAACGGGCGCTGAAGCAGGGCGAGTTCACCCTGAACTACCAGCCGCTCTTCAGCCTTCCGGACCGCGGCCTGGTCGGATTCGAGGCGCTGATCCGCTGGAACCACCCGACGCTCGGCATGGTGCCCCCGTCCGACTTCATCCCGCTGGCAGAAGATACCAGCCTGATCACCGAGATCGGCGCGTGGGTCCTGCAGGAAGCCTGCCGCGAGGCCAGTCGCTGGCCGGGCGATCTCTATGTTTCGGTCAACGTGTCTCCGGTCCAGTTGCACAAGACCGACATGCTGCGCCAGGTGACCAATGCGCTGGCCGAATTCGGCCTGACGCCCCACCGCCTGGAGCTGGAGCTGACCGAAACGGCGATGGTCGACGACGGCCGGCGGATCAGCGCCACCCTGAGGGCGCTTCGCAGCCTGGGGGTGCGCATCGCCATGGACGATTTCGGCACCGGCTATTCCTCGCTCGCCCATCTGCGCGAATTCGACCTCGACCGGATCAAGATCGACCGCAGCTTCATCGACTCCGCCCCCGGCGACGCCAGTTCGATGGCCGTGCTGCGGGCAGTGACGATGATGGCCAGGGATTTGTCGATCGCCACCACCGCGGAAGGCGTCGAGAACGAGGAACAGTTGGAGCGGCTGCTCGACCTCGGCTGCGGGACGGCCCAGGGCTATTTTCTCGGCCGCCCGATGACGGCGGAAGCCGCCCGGGCCTTGATGCGCACGGTGACCGGCCAGCCGCAGATCGTGGCCGATCCTTCCCCACCCGCGGAGCTGTCGCAGGCATAGGCGGCAGCTGCCGTCCCGCCGGGCTCAGGCGCGGTTGGAGACCGCCGCCTGCTCGAAGGTCGCCATGCCCGAATGGCATTCGGCCGCGGCCTTGACGATGCCGGCCGCGAGCGCCGCGCCGGTGCCCTCCCCCAGCCGCATGCCAAGGGCCAGCAGCGGCACCTTGTTCATGGTCTCCAGCGCCCGGATATGGCCCGGCTCGGCCGACACATGGCCGAACAGGCAATGGTCGAGCGCCTGGCGATCCATCGCGTGCAGGACGGCGGCTGCGGCAGTGGACACGAAGCCGTCGACGATCACCGGCACCTTCTGCATCCGCGCCGCCAGGATCGCGCCGGCCATGGCCGCGATCTCGCGGCCGCCGAGACGGCGCAGCACTTCCAGCGGGTCGGACAGATGGCCGGCATGGCATTCCAGCGCTCGTGCCACGACATCGGCCTTCTTCGCGACACCGGCCGCATCCTGGCCCGCACCGGGGCCGACCCAGTCGCTCGGCTCGCCGCCGAAGAGCGCGGTGTAGATCGCCGCCGCGACGGTGGTGTTGCCGATGCCCATCTCGCCGATGCACAACAGATCGGGCTCGCCGGCCAGCACCTCCATGCCGAAGGCCATGGTCGCGGCGCAGGTCCGCTCGTCCATCGCCGCCTCCTCGGTGATGTCCCTGGTCGGCACCTCCAAAGCGAGGTCGTAGACCTTCAGGCCGAGATCGTAGGTTGCACAGATCTGGTTGATTGCCGCGCCGCCGGCCGCGAAATTCGACACCATCTGCGCCGTCACGTCCGCGGGAAAGGGCGAGACGCCCTGGCGGGTGACGCCGTGATTGCCGGCGAAGACCGCCACGAGCGGGCGGCGCACGGCCGGCTGGCGTCCCTGCCACGCCGCCAGCCATTCCGACAATTCCTCCATGCGGCCGAGCGCGCCGGCCGGCTTGGTCAGCTGGGCCTCGCGCTCGCGCTTGGCATTCACCGCGGCGATGTCGGGACCGGGCATCCGGCGCACCAGATCGCGAATGTCGTCGAAGGGCAGTCCGGTGGTGGACATGGAGCGAATCCTCTAGGTTCCGGAACGTTGACGGCGCAGGGCGCCGTTCGGGGATGGGAAGCGATGTCGCCGCAATGGCGCAGCCGCTCGCGGGGAGCAAGGGCCGCCATGGAGCGATATGTCGCCGCGACGCTGCGCAGCCTGGCATTTCTGACACGCATGCCGCCCGTGGCGCGCGCCTTCACCGGCACCCACCTTCTCGGCGACGACACCCATGCCTTCCCGGTGGCGGGGATGATCGCGGCGCTGCCGGCGGCGCTGGTCCTGATGGTCGCCGCCTTCGCCGGCCTGTCGCCGCTCGTCGCCGCGACGCTTGCCGTCGCCGCCATGGTGTTCACCACCGGCGCGCTGCACGAAGACGGCCTCGGCGACGTCGCCGACGGGCTCGGCGGCCATCACGAGCGCGAGCGTGCGCTGGCGATCATGAAGGACAGCCGGGTCGGAAGCTATGGGGCGTTGGCGCTCGCCCTGTCGGTGGTCCTGCGCATCGCGCTCGTGGCCGAACTTGCCGGCAGCCACGGGCCGGGCAGCGCCGCCCTGGCGCTGGTCGCCGTCGCAGCCGTCAGCCGCGGCGCCATGGCCTGGCTGTGGTCGTCGCTGGTCTCGGCCGATCCCGGCGGCCTCGCCGACACGGTCGGACGCCCGGACGCGCGCACCGGCCGCCTGGCCCTGGCCATCGGCAGCATCCTCTATCTCGCCGGCGGCGTCGTCGCCTGCGGTATCGGAACGACGCTGGCGGGCTATGGGTTCGGCGCGCTGGTGCTTCTCGGCTTTCGCCGTTTCATCCGGCGTCGGCTCGGCGGCCAGACCGGCGATTGCCTCGGCGCGGCCCAGCAGCTCGTCGAGATGGCGGCCCTTGCGGGGTTGGCGCTCTCTTTCGCCTGATCCCTTCATGCGCCGGCAGCCCAGGCCGCGACCGCAAGGATCGCCGCGCTCGCCAGGATGAGGTTGGCCATGGTTGCGAACAGGGCGATCGCCACGGCGATATCTGCCACGCCCGCTTCGCGCCTGCCGTCCGGATGGAGCATCGGCGCCTCGACCACCAGCTCGCCATAACGCCGCGGCCCGCCCAGCGACAGATCGAGTGCTGCGGCGACCGCCGCTTCGGGCCAGCCGGCATTGGGCGAGCGATGCTGCGGGGCATCGCGCCGGGCGATGTCGAGCACCGTTCCCGCGACCGCCACGCGCCTTGCATGCAGCCCCGCGGCGAGGGCGAAGAGCACGGCCGTCAGGCGCGCCGCCGGCCAGTTCATCAGATCGTCGAGCCTGGCCGAGGCAAAGCCGAAGGCGCGGTAGCGGGCATTCAGATGGCCGATCATCGAATCGGCGGTATTGACCGCCTTGTAGGCGAGCAGGCCCGGCAGGCCGAAGACCAGGTACCAGAGGAACGGCGCCACGACGCCGTCCGAGGCGTTTTCCGCCAGGCTCTCGATCGCCGCGCGGCAGACGCCGGCCTCGTCGAGAGCATCGGGATCGCGGCCGACGATCATCGCAACGGCGCGGCGGCCGCCGGCAAGCCCCTCGCGGCCAAGCGCGTCGGCCACCGCGCGCACGTGATCCACGAGGCTCTTCTGGGCCAGGAACACCGCCAAGATCACAATTTCCAGACCCCAGCCGACCGGTCCGGCAAGAGCGAAAAGCAGCGACAGGGCGACGCCGATCGCCGCCGCACCGGCGACGAGGATGGCCGCGGCGACAAAGCCGTTCCGCCGCCTGCGGGCTTCGGACAATTCGCTGCGGTTCAGGGCGACATCCAGCCCGTCGACGGCCTTGCCGAACAGGACCACCGGATGCGGCAGCCGGCGCCAGAGCCAGTCGGGATCTCCCACCAGCCGGTCGAGCGCCGTTCCGGCGAAGAGGATGGCCAAATGCAGGCTCATGACGTGCCGATCTCGGCGAGCGCCTCGCGCAGCGCCGTTTCCAGCCGTCGGGCTTGCTGCGCATCGGCGGGATTGCCGAACCGCAGCCATTCGCGGGGCGCCGTGAACGGCCGGACCAGGATCTGCCGCCGGCAGAGCGCGGCGAACAGGGCGTGGGCCGACGGGTGCGAGACGGTCGTGAACAGGGCGGTGCCACCCACCAGCGGCAGGCCGGCACCATCGAGCGCTGTCCGCAGCAATTCGTGCTGGCGCAGGATGTCGGTCCGGATCTGGTCCACGACGCTCGCGTCCCCGAGCAGCGTCGCGCCGACGGCCAGGGCCGGGCCGGACACCGCCCAGGTCCCCAGCCGCTCCGCCAACCGCGTCGCCAGCGCCGGCGCCGTCAACGCGAAGCCGAGGCGCAGGCCCGCCAGGCCGAAGAACTTGCCGAAGGAGCGGTAGACCAACAGTCCGTCGCGCCCGGTCGCGGAGGCGAGCGAGCGGGACGGGGCGACATCGGCGAAGGCTTCGTCGACGATTAGAAGGCCGCCGCTTGCCGCCGGGCGGTCGGCAAGGGCGAGAAGATCCGCCGGTTCGAAGACGCGGCCATCCGGATTGTTGGGGTTCACCACCACCACGATCTGCGCGTCGGTCGGCACGGCCTCCAGCCTCTCGAAGCCCGAGACCCGGTGGCCGGCGCTTGCGAAGGTCAGGGCGTGCTCCGAATAGGTCGGCGTCAGGATCGCGATGTCGGCCGGCGCAAACAGATGCGGCAAAGCCGCAATCAGCGCCTGCGTCCCTGGTGCGGCGACGAGGCCGGCCCCGGCCGGCGCGCCGTAGCAGTGCCGCGCGGCCGCCAGCGCCCGCGCCTCGAGCGCGGCTTCCGGCAGTCGCTGCCACAAGGCGGGATCGAGATCCGGCAGTCGCGGCGGCGACGGATTGATCCCGGTCGACAGGTCGAGCCAGTCGGCGCGCGATCCGCCATGGCGGGCGATCGCCGCATCCAGCGCGCCGCCGTGGCGCAGCACGTTCG
Organism: Aurantimonas sp. A2-1-M11; assembly: GCF_036549475.1. Classification (NCBI taxonomy): domain Bacteria; kingdom Pseudomonadati; phylum Pseudomonadota; class Alphaproteobacteria; order Hyphomicrobiales; family Aurantimonadaceae; genus Aurantimonas; species Aurantimonas sp. A2-1-M11. The sequence continues at coordinate 113,893 of NZ_JAZHLI010000007.1, forward strand.
GATCGGTCTGCGGCGGCGTCATCACGCCTCCCCGTCGATCAGATGCAGGAAGGAGCCGAAGACGTTGCCGCGCCGCAGGCCGAAGCCGCCGAGGTCTTCGCCGCGCGCGTCAGCGGCGGTGAACAGCGCCGCGCCCGGCCCCTCCGACACGATGGCCGTGTAGTGGAATTCGTGCGCCCGCAGGCTTCCGGTCCAGGGGCCCGGGCCGCACGGGGCCAGCCGGCGGTAACCCAGATGCAGCCTGCGCTCGCGAAAGCTGGTGCGCAGGGGCAGCAGGCCCAGCATCGGATGCGTCGTGCCGTCCGCATCGGTCAGCGCCTCGCCGAGCACCATGTAGCCGCCGCACTCGCCATAGATGGCCACGCCCCTTGCCGCCGCCGACCGCATGGCAGCGCCGAAGCGGCCGGCGGCGGCGATCTGCCCGGCATGCAGTTCCGGATAGCCGCCCGGCAGCCAGATCGCGTCGGCGCCGGCATCGGGCGTTTCGTCGTCTAGCGGGGAGAAGAAGGTGAGTTCCGCCCCGGCGCGGTGCCAGCCGTCGAGCAAATGCGGATAGATGAAGGCGAATGCCGCGTCCCGGGCGATCGCCATGCGTCGGCCCAGCGGCGCAAGGGGTGTCGCCGCTACGGCGCTGTCGCGCGCCGGCCTCTCCGCCGCACGGCCGCCGGCTAGTGCGGCGAGTGCGGCAACGTCGCAGCCGGCCTCGATCCATGCCGCGGCCCGGTCGAGGAAAGTCTCGAGGTCGGCATGCTCGCCGGCCTGCACCAGCCCGAGATGGCGCTCGGTCAGCGCGAGATCGGCCTGTCTCGGCAGGACGCCGAAGACCGGAATGGCGAGCGGCACCAGCGCCTCGCGCAGCAACGCCTCGTGGCGCGGCGACCCGACACGGTTGAGGATCACGCCGGCAATCGTCACGTCGGCGCGGTGTCCGGCAAAGCCCCGAACCAGCGCTGCCACCGAGTGGGACTGCCGGGCGCAGTCGACGACCAGCACGACATTCAGGCGGAGCCCGGCGGCGAGGTCTGCGGCGGAGCCGCTGCCATCGGCCGCGCCGTCGAAGAGGCCCATCATCGCCTCGACGACAAGGCCGTCCCTGTCGCGGGCGCCTGACGCCAGGTCGGTGACCAGCATCGGGCGCATCGCCCAGGGGTCGAGATTGACGCAGGGCGCGCCGCTGGCGGCAGCGTGGAAGGCCGGATCGATATAGTCCGGGCCGGCCTTGGCGGAGCCGACTGCCATGCCGCGACGACGCAGCGCTCGTAGAAGCCCCAGCGTCACGCTGGTCTTGCCGGCGCCCGAATGGGGCGCGGCGATCATCAGCCCGCTCATCGGGCCAATCCTCGCCGAGGAGCTGCCGCCCAGCGCTTTCCGCCGGCGTTGCGCGCCCCTATAAGGCGCCGATGGGCTTCAATCTCGGCGACGACAGCACGGACAGGTCCGGCGACAAGGGCAAGAGCCTGCGCCGCGGCTGGACCACGGGCGCCTGCGCGACCGCGGCCACGAAAGCCGCACTCACCGCGCTTCTGGCCGACGAGTTCCCCGATCCGGTGACGATCACCCTGCCCAAGGGCGAAACGCCGGCATTCGCGCTCAACCGCACGGAGCGGACCGGCTCCCGCGCGATGGCCGCGATCATCAAGGACGCCGGCGACGATCCCGACGTCACCCATCTGGCCGAGATCATCGCGACCGTCTGCTTCGGCGCTCCCGGCTCCGGCATCGTGTTCCGCGCGGGGTCCGGCGTCGGCACGGTGACCCGCGAAGGCCTGCCCATCGCGCCGGGCGAACCGGCGATCAATCCGGTGCCGCGACAGATGATGCGCGCCGTGGTCGAGACGCTCTGCGGGGAACATGGCCGCCCCGCCGACATCGAGATCACCCTGTCGGTCACCGACGGCGAGGAACTGGCTGCCAGAACCTGGAACCCGCGCCTCGGCATCGTCGGCGGCCTGTCGATCCTCGGTACGACGGGGATCGTCCATCCCTTCTCCTGCTCGGCCTGGATCCACTCCATCCATCGCGGCATCGACGTCGCCCGCGCCGCCGGGCTCGATCATGTCGTCGGCGCCACCGGCTCGGCCAGCGAGGATGCGGCGCGGCGCCTTTATCCGGATCTGCCGGAAATCGCCTTTCTCGACATGGGCGACTTCGCCGGCGGGCTCCTCAAATATCTGCGCGCCCATCAGGTGCCGCGCGTGACCATCGCCGGCGGCTTCGCCAAGCTGACCAAGCTGGCGCAGGGCGCGATGGACCTGCATTCGGGCCGCAGCCAGGTGGATTTCGCCTTCCTCGCCGGGCTGGCTGAGGAACTGGCCCCCGACAGGGGCGCGCCGTTGCGCCCTGCGATCCTCGCTGCCAACACCGCCAAGGCGGTGCTCGACCTCTGCGCGGACCGGAACATCGATCTCGCTGCGGCCGTCGCCATGCGGGCACGCGACAGCGCCGCCGCCATCCTGCGCGGCGCGCCCGTCACGGCGCAGATCATCGTCGTCGACCGGGCGGGAGGCGTGATTGCCCGCACCGCCTGAGACGATCCTGGTCCTCGGCGGGACCGCGGAGGCGAACCTCCTGGTAAGCCGGCTTTCGAAGGCGGCACGAGCGCCACGCATCATACTGTCGCTCGCCGGCCGGACGGCCGCGCCGATCCTGCCGCCGGGCTGCGAGATCCGCATCGGCGGCTTCGGCGGCGCCGATGGGCTTGCGGCCTTCCTGCGGGAGACGGGCGTCACCTGGCTGGTTGACGCGACGCATCCCTTTGCCGCCGGCATCTCGCGCAATGCGGCGAAGGCTGCAGACAATGCCGCCGTGCCGCGGATCGCGCTCGTCCGCCCGGCCTGGGAAATGCGGCCCGGCGACCACTGGATCGCGGTGGATTGTCTGGGCGCGGCGCGCGATGCGCTGCCGAAGGGTGCCCGGCCCTTCCTCGCCCTCGGGCGCCAGCACCTGGCGCCCTTTGCCCATCGCCCGGATCTGACGCCCGTCGTGCGCATGATCGACGCGCCGGAGCCGCTCGCCTTTGCCGCCGAGATCGTGCTCGGTAGGCCGTCGGCCGATCCGCATGCAGAGGCCGCACTGATGAGCGAATGCGCCATCACCCATCTCGTCTGCCGCAATTCCGGTGGTGCGGCCTCATATGCCAAGGTTGCAGCTGCCCGCACATTGGGCTTGCCCGTGGTGATGATCGCGCGGCCGCCGGCCCCGCCGCCGCCGCTGGCCGGTTCCGTCGACGCGGTTCTGGCGCTCCTCGGCATCGACGCCTAGACCGCGGCCTGCTTGCGCTTGGGCCGCAGCACATGGACATGGGCCGCGTCGTAGAGTCGGGAATCGATGAAGTCCTCGGCGCCCAGCGCCCGGCCGACGAAGATCAGCGCGGTCCGGGTCAGCTTGGCCTCGCGCGCCTTGCGGTGGATATCGCCCAGGGTGCCGTGGATGAAGGCCTCGTCGGGCCAGCCGACGCGATAGGCGATGATCGCCGGGCAGTCCTCGCCATAGGCGGGCAGCGGCAGGAGCTCGCGCTGGATATGTGGGATGTTGCGGACCGACAGATGGATCGCCATCGTCGCCCCGCTGCGGCCGAGAGTCGACAGTTCCTCGCCTTCCGGCATCTTCGAGGATTTCATCGCGGTGCGGGTGAGGATCACCGTCTGGCAGATCTCCGGAACGGTTAGTTCAGTCTGCAGTGCCGCCGCGGCGGCGGCAAAGGCCGGCACGCCGGGGGTGATGTCGAAGGGGATATCCAGCGCCTTCAGCCGGCGGATCTGCTCGGCGATGGCGCCGTAGAGGGACGGATCGCCCGAATGTACCCGCGCCACGTCCTCGCCGCGCCCATGGGCCGCCGCGATCTCGTCGATGATCTCGTCCAGCGTCATCGGCGCCGTGTCCAGGACACGTGCATCTGCCGGCGCGGCCTTCACCACCGCCTCGGGCACCAGCGAGCCGGCATAAAGGCACACCGGGCAGGCTTCGATCAGCCTCAGGCCGCGCACGGTGATAAGGTCGGGCGCGCCGGGCCCGGCGCCGATGAAATGGACGGTCATGCCGCGTCTTCCTTTGCTGGGGTCTCCGCCATGCCGGTGCCCGCCTTCCCGGCATAGCCGCGCGGCGTGTAGACCCATTGCCGGCCGTCGCCGCCGGTCACGGTCCGCGTGTCGGAAGAGCCGACGATCACCACCGTCAGCATGTCGACATCGTCGATGTCCAACGCGTCCAGGGGCACGATGCGCAGGCGTTCGCCGACGCGGCCGAGATTGGTGGCCAGGACCACCGGCGTATCGGCGGGGCGGTACTTCAGGAGTTCGTCGCGGGCAAAGGCCAGCTGGGTGCGCCGCTTGCGCGAAACGGGGTTGTAGAAGGCGATGACGAAGTCGCCCTCTGCGGCAGCCCGCACCCGGCGCCGGATGTCGTCCCAGGGCGTCAGCAGGTCGGACAGGGAGATGGTGCAGAAATCGTGGCCGAGCGGTGCGCCCGCGCGGGCGGCCGCCCCCTGCAGCGCGGAGATTCCCGGCGAGCATTCGATCCGGATGCGCCTCGCAGCAGCCGACACGCCGTACTTGTCGAGGAGTTCGAAGACCAGCGTCGCCATGGCATAGATGCCGGCATCGCCCGAGCAGACCAGCGCGACGTGGCGCCCCTCGCCCGCCAGTTCCATGGCGTGGCGCACCCGCGCCTCCTCCATGCCGAGGTCGAAATCATGGCGAATCTTGCCGTCGGCCAGCGGCCCGAGCAGATCGAGATAGAGCGAATAGCCGACGAGATCGCTCGCCGCGGCGACCATGTCGCTGACCTCAGGGGACCGCCACTCGCCGCCGCCCGGCCCGATGCCGACGACAAAGAGCCGGCCGCGCGCCCGGCCGAGATGGCTGACTTCCAGCGGCTGCGGTGCCTGAGCGAGCGCTGCGGTGACGCGGCGGATCTTGCGCTTGGCAAGGCGCAGAAACCCCTCGGCGCCGACGCAGGCGAGCGCCGCGCCCTCGGCGACCCCATGGCAGCCGGTCTCGGCGAAGACGATATCGGACGGCGTGGCAAGGCGCGGTGCCTCGGCCTCCAATTCGGCAGCCGAGAAGAACCGCGCCGGAACGCCGAAATGCGCCGCGACCGCATGAACCGCCGGCTCGTCGGCCTTCAGGTCGATGGAGGCGACAGCCGCCAGCGCCAGCGGGCTGACCCCGGCTTCGGCCAGCGTCGCCTCGGCCAGCGCGATCGCCTCTTCGGGCGGCGCATGGCGCTCGCTGCCGATGCCCAGAACCAGGCTTTGGGGCCGGTAGAGAAGTGCGCCTGGGTCCGGCGCGCCCGCCGCCACGCTGGCATGCAGACGAACGGCACCTTCCTCGGAGAAGGAAATCCGCGATGCGGCGAGCCAGCCCGCAGCAGCGGCCGCGTCGCCGTCCAGCCTGGCCTGCGCGCCGGCAAGCAGCGCGGCCATGGCGGGCTTGGCGTCCTGCGGATTTTCGAGGCGCCAGCCGGCCGGCGGCGCATCGAGCGCGACGTCGAAGCGCAGATCGCTGGCTGTCGTGACCGCCGCGAGACCCCCGAGTTCGGCCGCGATGGTCCGGGCCAGGTCGTTGGCGCCGTGATGGCCGCCGAGCAGCGGCACGGTGGCCGAGCCATCCTCGGCCACGGCGATCACGGGCGGCTCGGCCTGCTTGTCGGACAGGAGCGGTGCCAGGATGCGGATGAGCGCGCCGGCGGCCATCAGCGCGATGATCGGGCGACCGTCACGGAACAGCGCCTGCAGATGCGGGCCGGCGGCCTCGAAGCGGACTGGCGCGTCGGGGCAACGCGAAGCCGCGCCATGGATCTCGCCGCCCAGACACGCGGCAAGGCGATCGGCCAGCGGGCGCGCCGTATCGGACAGGATGATGACGGCCGGGCGCTTCATGTTGCGGGCTCCCGCCGCCCGACGACCGCATCGCGGATGCCGGGCTCGGTGCCGCGATAGCCGATGATCATCGAAAAATAAGGGGCGTCGCCCGTGGTTTCGGCCAGGGGCATGATCCGCTCCTCCGGCAGGGTCACGCGCTCGCAATAGGCGCAGGCTTGCGTCAGTTTCATCGTGTTCAGCAGAGCCTTCACGCGGCCGAAATGCCGGCCGAGCTTCATGATGGCAAAGGCATCGCAGGCCTCGATCCGCTCGCGCAGGGCGGCATCGTCGAGCGGTCCCGGGATCACTGTCAGCACGTCGTTGCGGGCGGCCAGCGGCCGCTGCGACGCAGCCGTCGCGGCCATCACCGAGGAGATGCCAGGCACGATCTCGACCGGAAAGCGGCCCGACAGGCGTTCGAACAGATACATGAAGGAGCCGTAGAAGAAGGGATCGCCCTCGCAGACGACCGCCACATCCTGGCCTGCGGTCAGGCGATCGCCGATGCGGGACGCGGCCTGGTCGTAGATCGCGGCAGCGGGAAAGCGCTCGGTGCGCATCGGCACGACGATGGCGATCTCCTCCTGCTCGCCGGTCAGGTGACCTGCGACGATGGACCGGGCAAAGCTCGTGCCATGGTCGGGCGCCGGATAGGCGATCACCGGCGCAGCCCGAAGAATGCGCAGCGCCTTCAGCGTCAGGAGTTCGGGATCGCCTGGCCCGACGCCGAGCCCGTAGAGGGTGCCCGGCGCGCTCACGCTCGCTCGCTCTTGGTCACATGCCAGTGAATGACCGGCATGGCGGGCCGGAAGCCCCGATAGGGGCCGACCTTCTCGGCCCGGTCCACCTGGATGCGCATCAGCTCGCCGCCGAGCCGCGCATGCAGGTCGAGCAGGATCACCTCGGATTCCAGCGTGACGGCGTGGGCCACCATACGGCCACCCGGCTTCAGCGCCGCCCAGGCGGCGTCGAACACGCCGTCGGTCAGGCCGCCGCCGATGAAGACCGCGTCGGGCGCCGGCAGGTCGGCAAAGGCGGCCGGCGCGGTGCCGGCAAGGATGCGGAGTTCGGGCACACCCAGCGCCTCGGCATTTTCGCGGATCATCGCCAGGCGCGCCTCGACCGGTTCGATGGCGATCGCGGCCATGCCTGGCGCCGTGCGCAGCCACTCCACCGAGATCGAGCCAGAGCCGGCACCGACATCCCAGAGGAGATGACCGGGCAGCGGCTGCAGGGCGGCAATGGCCAGGCCGCGCAGGACGCGCTTGGTCATCTTGCCGTCATGGACGAAGGCGTCGTCGGCCAGGCCCGGCACCAGCGGTCGCGGCTCGGCGGCGCGGCCGGGAAGGCATTCCACCGCCACGGTGTTCAGGTCGGCGATGCCCTCCAGATCGAAATCGGCCGCCACCGTCGCGCGAATCCGTTCGCGGGTCCCGCCGAGATGCTCGCAGACGATCATCCGGCTGGGCCCGTAGCCGCGGCCGGTGAGGAGCCGCGCCAGCTTCTGGGGCGAGCCGCCATCCTCGGAATAGATCAGCAGCCGGGCGCCGGGCGCCAGATGCCGCGCCACCGCCTCCAGCGGGCGACCGTGCACCGTCAGGCACTGGCAGTCGGCCAGCGGCCAGCAGAGCGAAGCGGCCGCGAGCTGGAAGGCCGAGGGCGCGGGCAATACCCGCATCTCGGCCGGATCGACATGGCGCGTCAGTGTCGCGCCGACGCCGAACCACATGGGGTCGCCCGTCGCCAGCACCACCGTCGGCGAGCCGGCGCAGGCCTGCAGCGCCACCATGGAATCGCCGAAGGGACGCTCCCATGCGATCTGCTGAGCGTCGAAATCGTCGAGCATCGCCAGATGGCGCTCACCGCCGAAGATGGTGTGGGCGGCACGCAGCGCGTCCAGCGCTTCCGACGACAGCGAGTCGAGCCCGCCATCGCCGATTCCCACCACCGTCAGCCAGGGCTGGGCCGTGTCGGACATGGCCTATTCGAGCCCCTGTGCCAGCGCATTGACGGCAGCGGCGGCCATGGCGCTGCCGCCGCGCCGGCCCGACAGGGTCACGAAGGGGATGCCACGCGGATCGCGCACCAGCTCGGCCTTGGATTCCGCCGCGCCGACGAAGCCGACCGGCAGACCGACGATCAGCGCCGGCCGCGCCGCGCCCTCGTCGATGCGCTCCAGAAGCCGGAACAGGGCGGTCGGCGCGTTGCCGATGGCCACGATCGCGCCGTCCATGACGTCGTTCCACAGATCGACCTGCGCGGCCGAACGGGTGGTGCCCTCGCGCTCGGCGATACGGCGCGTGCGCGGATCGTTCAGCCGGCAAACGATCTTGTTCTGGTGCGGCAGCCGCGCCGAGATGATGCCGTGGGACACCATTTCGGCGTCGCAGAGGATTGGCGCACCCCGGTCGAGCGCTGCGCGCCCGGCCTCGATCGCGTCCTCGGACAGGACCAGGTCGGAGACGATGTCCGGCATGCCGCAGGCGTGGACCAGCCGGATGGCGAGGTCATGGGCGGCCTCCGGCAGGTTCGACAGGTCGGCTTCGGCACGGATCAGCCGGAAGCTCTCGGCATAGATCGCCGCGGGATCGCGCAGGTAGTTGAGCCGCGATCCCGGCGCCACATAGGCGTCCGGTTCCTCTGCCGCGGTTTCCGCCAGCCGGTGGCCGAGACCGGCGATCCAGCCTTCCTCGCTCAGCACCCGCTCGCGCTCGGCTTCGGACAGGTCCGACGGCGCGGCCAGGAGTTCGCCGAAGCGGCCATCCGCGTCGAAGCGGGCGAAGATCTCGGCAAGCCCCTGCACCTGCGCCTCGTCGAGGCAGGATTTTTCGCCCCGTTCGATCGCCGCCAGGCTCGGATAGATCTCGGCCAGCACGATCGGCGCACCGAGATCGTCGGCAAAGCGCGTCTCGAACGGCCAGACGGAGACATGCTCGGCGAATTCGGGGTCGCGGCGCAGATGCTCCAGCCGGGCGATTCCGGTGATCGCCTGGCTGCCGACGCTGCCGGCAAACGCCAGTTTCCAGACGGGCTGGGCCTTGGCGGTGCGCTGTTCGGCCAGGCGCTTCTCGGGCAGCGCCGTCGGATAGGGCTCGGGCCGGGCGACGGGCAGGCCCGGCACTTCCTGGTGCATCGGCCGGCCCCAATACATCGGCGCGAAGGCCAGCGCCTCGCGGTTCAGCCGGCCGGTCACCTCGAAGCGGTTGGAGAAATTGTCGTCGCGGTCCTGCATCGCTTCGGCGAGGAAATGCCACAGGGCCCGCCAATCCGGCGTGCCGGCAATGGCGGCGGCGGCCCCGGCCGGGTAGCCGAAGGGAAAGTCGAAGCCGGCGAAGACGCGCTTGTTCTCGGCCAGCGAGTCCCGGAAGAACTGCCGCAGCATGGCCATCGCCGCCGAGCGGGTCGATGGATTAGCGGTCTCCAGAAGCCGCGTCTCGCCGCCCTCGCGCTCGGCAAAGGCGATCCAGATGGAATCCTTGCCGGTGGTCGGCGTGTTCGAAGCAGACCAGTCGACGATCGCGTAGCGGTCGAACAGCGGCGTCATCCGGTCCTCGTGAAGCTGGAGTGCGGCAATCCCTCAGGCCTTGCGCATCGAACGCGGCCCGAGCGGGTGGTCGGCATGGGGATAGGGATGATGGTGATGGTCGGCCGCCCCATGGGAATGGGAATGGTGGCCGTGCCCATGGGCATGGCCATGATCGTGTGCCGCATGGTGGGCATGGGAATCGTCGTGGGAATGCTCATGTCCATGGCCGTGCCCGTGATCGGCGGCTGTTTTATGGTCATGGGCGTGGGCCGGTGCGTGATCGACCGTCACGTTTCGGCAGGCCCCCGTGCAGACCGTGTCGCAGAGCGTGCAGTCGGCCGACGAGCCGACGCCTTCGACGTGATGGTGATGGCTCTCCTGCGCCAGACCCACCTCCGCCTCGAAGCCCAGCACCTGCTCACGGTACTTGCACATCTGGCAGTTCATGTTGTTGGTGCCCTCGAGGATTTCGCCGAGACGGTCGACGAAGGTCTCCACCACCAGATCGTGGGCGCCCAGATAGGGCGCCTTGAGGAACCGGATCTCCGGATGGGCCGCGGCCACGACGTCGGTCTGGTCGTAGATCCGCCGCACCAGGACACCGGTGAACAGGAAATACGGGAAGACGACGATGCGGCTGTAGCCGAGGCGGCTGGCATGCTCGAGGCCCGGTTCGACCAGCGGGAAGGTGACGCCGGAATAGACCGTCTCGCCCCAGCCGAAGCCGAGGCCTTCCCACAGCATCCGCATGACCTTGGCGACGTTGGAATTGGCGTCGGGGTCCGAGGCGCCGCGGCCCACTACCACCAGCATGGTGTCGTGCAGCTTGTCGCCCTCCTGCCAGCCATCGGCGCGCAGGCATTCCTTGATCCGCTCGCCGGCGGCGCGGATCATCTTCAGATCGACGCCGAGCTCGCGGCCATATTCGATGCGCAGGCCGTTGGCCGCGGCATAGGTGTTGAGGACGGACGGGATGTCGTTCTTGGCATGGCCCGCCGCGAACAGCATGCCCGGCAGGGCCAGCACGGTCTCGGCGCCCGAATCCTTCAGCTTGTCGAGACCGTCGCGAATGACCGGCTTGGCGAATTCCAGATAGCCATGCTCGACCGACCAGTCGGGCAGCCGGGTGCGCAGCTTCTCGGCAAGTCCCCCGAACTCGATCATCGCGCCCTGGTCGCGGCTGCCATGGCCGCAGAGCATCAAAGCCTTCATCGCCCCCGTTCCTCTCATCTCGAAGCCGGAGGAGCCGCGGCGGCCGGGGCCGGTCTGCGGTTCGGTCCGACAGCTCCGTCTTGGCCCCCTGCTTGGGTCGGCCGCACCGGAATGATTTCAGCCCGTCACGCGGGCACCGTCAGTTCACGTCATGGCCTAGACCGCAAGCCGCCCCGTCGTCAAACGAAGTGTTGGGGCGCGCCGGCAAGCTCGCTGCGCCGACACCCGGACAGCGGACGGCTTGACCGGCCGACGCGCCCTGCAGCGCCAGCTTGGGCGCGGCGGCGCACAAATGCTATTGCGGGCGGAACGCGGTCGCGCGCCTCATCCGCCGGCCCCGCCACGCAAGGATCTCCGCATGCCCCGGACCCCCGCCATCATGCTCCAGGGCACCGGATCGGATGTCGGCAAGACCGTGCTGGTGGCCGGACTCTGCCGGCTGTTCGCGCGGCGCGGCCTGGCGGTACGGCCGTTCAAGCCGCAGAACATGTCGAACAATGCCGCTGTCGCCCGCATCCCCGAAACCGGCGGCTTCGGCGAGATTGGCCGGGGGCAATGGCTGCAGGCGCTGGCCTGCGGCACACCGCCGACGGTTGACATGAACCCCGTGCTCCTGAAGCCGCAATCGGAGACCGGCAGCCAGATCGTCCTGCGCGGCCGCGTCGCCGGCGCGGCGAAGGGACGCGACTACCAGCGCCTGAAGGCCGGCTTTCTCGACACGGTGCTGGACAGTTTCGCGCGCCTGTCCGCCGAGGCCGATCTCGTCATCGTCGAGGGTGCGGGCTCGCCGGCCGAGATCAATCTGCGGGCCAACGACATCGCCAACATGGGCTTTGCCACGGCCGCGGACTTGCCGGTGATCCTCGTCGGCGACATCGACCGCGGCGGCGTCATCGCATCCCTGGTCGGCACCCACGCGATCCTGCCGGAGGCCGACCGGCGCCAGGTCGTCGGCTTCCTTATCAACAAGTTTCGCGGCGACGTGTCACTGTTCGACGAGGGGCTGGCGGCGATCACCGACTTCACCGGCTGGCCGAGCCTCGGCGTGGTGCCGCATCTGGCGGCGGCGGCGAAGCTGCCGGCCGAGGATTCGGTCGCGCTGGAGCGTCTGTCGTCGCCCGGCACCGATGGCCGGCGGCTGACCATCGCCGTGCCGCTGCTCGGACGGATCGCCAATTTCGACGATCTCGATCCGCTGAAGGCCGAGCCGGATGTCGAGGTGGTCTTCGTGCGACCCGGCGACAGGCTGCCGGTCCACGCCGCGCTGGTGCTGATCCCCGGCTCCAAATCCACCATCGCCGACCTTGCCGCCTTCCGCGCCCAAAGCTGGGACCGGGACCTGGCCGCCCATCATGCGCGCGGTGGCCATGTGGCGGGCCTGTGCGGCGGCTACCAGATGCTCGGCCGTGTGGTCCGCGATCCCCGCGGCATCGAGGGACCGGTGGGCGAAGCGCAGGGGCTGGGCCTCCTCGATGTCGAGACCGTCATGGAGCCGGAGAAGACCGTGCGCGAAGTCGCCGTCACGTCGCCCGACGGCGCGCCGCTCGACGGCTACGAGATCCACCTCGGCCGCACCATCGGGCCCGACTGCGCCCGGCCGGTCTGCCTCATCGACGGCGCGCCGGACGGCGCAACGTCGCCCGACGGCCGGGTCTTCGGGACCTATCTGCATGGGCTCTTCGGCGCCGATGGTTGGCGCCGCGATTTCCTCGCGCGATTCGGGCTCACCTCTACGGCTGGTTACCGCACGGGGGTCGAATCGGCGCTGGACGATATTGCGGAGGAGTTGGAGCAGGTCGTCGCCGTGGACAGGCTGCTCGACCTCGCCCGCAACCGCGGCGGAACCGGACCGGCTACCGCCCCGCGGCCCAGGCCTTGAACTTGTCGGCCCAGTCCCTGTGCCAGCGCGACAGTGGCGGACGGTTCTCGACAAGGTCGCCCGCCGCCCAGGCGATGCGCTTCTCGTCCATCTCGCGCGTCACCTCGCCATCCGGGCAAAGGATGTAGAAATCATCCGTGCCGAGCTTTTCCAGCATGAAGTCGGCGGTCTGTTCCGGCGTCCAGGCACCCTCGGGCTTCTCGACGCGGTCACCCCTGGTGAGCGGCGTGAAGACGAAGCCCGGCACCATCAGCCGTGCCTCGACCCGGCAACCTTCACGGTTGCGCAGATCGTGCTGCAGCGCCTCGGTGAAGGCCTTCAGTCCGGCCTTGGAGACGTTGTAGGCCGGATCGCCCGGCGGCGTGGTGATGCCCTGCTTGGAGCCGGTGACGACGATCAGGCCGGCCTCGCCGGCCGCGACCATCCGCTCGCCGAAGATCTGGGCGACCTGGATAGCGCCCTGCAGATTGACGCGCAGCACCGAATCCCAGGCGGGCTGCGGGCCGAAGATGCTGCTGCCCGGCTGGATGCCGGCATTGTCGAACAGGAGATGGATCGTGCCGAAGCGGCCGAACAGGTTCTTGGCCAGTGCCTCGACCGCGGCGCGGTCGGCGACATCGGTGTTCGAGGTGATGACCGTGCCCGACGGGCTTTCGGCGGCGACGGCCTCCTTGGCGGCGGCAAGCCGCTCCTCGATCCGGTCGACCAGGCAGACGGTCATGCCGGCTGCGGCGAAGCGCTTGGCGGCGGCCAGGCCGATGCCGGACGCGCCACCGGTGACGACTGCGACGTGGCCGTCTGCAATGACGGGATGGGTCATCGTGCGTTCCCTCTCACGGGGCATGGCAGGTGAAGTGGTCCTCCGCCGGGGCGGGCGGCGCCCTAACATCGTCACTTCGCGTCGATGCGCAAGGGGCGATGCGGTGCCGGTCCTCGGCGACTGTGCGGCGGTGCCGACGGCTCAGCCATGCAGCTTCAGGGCCGGGCCGCGCGCCGGGCTGATCACGTCGGCGACGATCGCCACGGTGCCGCGCAGCGGCCCCAGCACCGCCCATTGATGCTGGCGCTGCAAGGCGTGATAGGCGGCGGTGGCGAACTGGCCGGCGACATAGAAATCGTCCCGGCGGGCAAAGCCGATCAGGCCGACCGAGCCGGCGCGGCCCAGAGAGAGCAGCCTGCCCTTGTCGCGGAACACGAAGGGATCCGGCGTCCCGCCGACGATCGTCGCAGGGATGGCCGAGGCCAGATACTCGGCCTGCTGGCTGGCGCATTGTGCCGTCGGGGGCAGCGGCGTCTCGGCTCCGCGGGGCGTATGGCTCGCCGCGTCACCCAGAACGTAGATCGCCGGATCGACGGTGCTGCGCAGCCGATTGTCGACCACGATGCGGCCCTTGCGGTCCATCGTGAAGTCGGCCAGCGCCTCCAGGCAGGGATGGCCGACGAGCCCCGCCGCCCAGACGGCGATGTCGGCGGGCCAGCGCTGGCCGTCCGCGGTGCGCACGTCGTCTGCCGTCACCGCCGCGACCTTGGCGCCGGTCTCGACCGTGATGTCCAGTTCGCGCAGACGGTCGCTGACGCCCGCCCGCAGTTCCGCATTGGCGCCGGGCATCAGTTCGGGCGCCGCCTCCAGGATCGTCAGTTCCAGGAGCTTCCGGCGTTCGCCTGCGTCCGCCGGTTCGAAGAAGGCCTGTTCGGACAGGCGCAGATGGGCGGCGAGTTCGGTGCCGGTCGCGCCCGAACCGATGATGACGACGCGCGCCGGATCCGGGCCTTCGCGCGCCTCGATCATCGCGGCGATGAACAGCTCGCGGAATTCGTCGGCATCGGCCTTGGTGTCGAGCCGGATAGCGTGTTCGGCGACACCCTCGGTGCCGAAGTCCGTCGTGATGCCGCCCAGGGCGACGACGCAGACATCGTAGGCGACGGAGCGCGCGCGGGTCACCACGCGTCCGTCGCCATCATGGATGGCTGCGAGCCGCACGGTCTTGCCGGCCCGGTCGATCGCCTCGACGCTGCCCTGCTCGAAGCGGAAGCCGCGCATCCCGGCCAGCATGTAGAAGCTGATCTCCGCCAGGGTCGAATTCACCGTGCCGGCGGCAAATTCATGCAGGCGCGGTTTCCAAAGATGGGTGCTGACCGCATCGACCAGCGTCACCGCGCAGCGCCTGTCGGCGGCGAGCTTTGCGGCCAGTTCCAGGCCGCCGGCACCCCCACCGAGGATCAGGACGCGCGTCGGGCGCTCCGCCATGTCAGCCCGCCAGCCCGGTGAAGGCGTCCGGGAACAGCCCCACAAGACCGATGAAGATCAGATAGAGCGCCACGATGATGTTCAGGAGCCGCGGAATGACGAGGATGAGAACCCCGGCGATCAACGCGACGATCGGCTGGATGCTGACGATTTCCATGATGCTGTCCCTTCCATGGCAGATAGCCCGCCGCGAAAGATAGGACCGGCATCGCGTCAGGCCATGTACCAGCCGTGACTCGGCACGATGGACTGGCCGGTCAAGGCGTTGGAGCGGAAGCTGGCGAGGAACACCGCGATGTCGGCGACGTCCTCCATGGTGGTGAATTCCTGGTCCACCGTGGCGCCCAGCATGACCCGGTCGACGACCTCCTGTTCGGAGATGTTCAGGCTGGCGGCCTGTTGCGGGATCTGCTTCTCGACGAGCGGCGTCTTGACGAAGCCCGGACAGATGGTGTTGGCGCGCACGCCATGCCTGGCGCCTTCCTTGGCCATCACCCGGGCCAGGCCCAGAATGCCGTGCTTGGCGGCCACGTAGGCCGATTTCAGGGCCGACGCCTCGTGGCTGTGGACCGAGCCCATATAGATCAGCGACCCTGATTTCTGCGGGTACATATACTTCACGCAGGCCTTGGTCAGCAGGAAGGATCCGTCGAGATGGATCGCCACGAGCTTGCGGAACTCGGCATAGGGAAAGTCCTCGATCGGATGGACGATCTGGATGCCGGCATTGGAGACCATGGTGTCGATCCGTCCGAAACGGCTCGACACGGCGTCGACGCCGTCATTGACCGCCGCCTCGCTGGTGACGTCCATCTCGACCGCCATTGCCTCGGCGCCGGATTGCTCCAGCTCGCGGACCACGCGCCCGGCGCCCTCCCTGTCGATGTCGCAGATCGCCAGGCGCGCACCTTCCCGGGCGAAGCCGAGGGCGATCTGCCTGCCGATCCCCGATCCCGCGCCC
The DNA here is from genome assembly GCF_036549475.1 of Aurantimonas sp. A2-1-M11. NCBI lineage: Bacteria > Pseudomonadati > Pseudomonadota > Alphaproteobacteria > Hyphomicrobiales > Aurantimonadaceae > Aurantimonas > Aurantimonas sp. A2-1-M11. Next base: position 129,579 of record NZ_JAZHLI010000007.1, read on the forward strand.
GTGACGACCGCGACATTGCCCTGCATCTGCATGAGTTCACTCCACCGTTGTTGCGGCAGATAAGCCCGTCGAGGCGTGCAGTGCAACATGCACGCCTCGCCGCCGGTCGCGCCTGTCCTCAGGCGGCGACGGCGAGGCTCAGAACTCTTCCCAGCTTTCGTCGCGGGTCTGCGGGGACCGGGCCGCGCCGCCGGTGTCGGTGGTGCGCATCTGCACGACCGGGCGTGCGCCGCGGCGCTGCGGCTGGGCGTTGCGGGCCGCAGGGCGACCGGCATCCCCGGCGCTGGTGCGGAATTTCGCCATGGCGTGGGCCAGGTCTTCGGTCTCGTTGGTTAGGGTCTGGCTGGCAGCGGTGGCTTCCTCGACCATGGCGGCGTTCTGCTGGGTGACCTTGTCCATCTGGTCGGCCGCGCCGGAGACCTCCCGCAGGCTCGTCGCCTGTTCGCGGGCCGAGGCGGCGATGGT
>NZ_JAZHLI010000070.1:0-18891 GCF_036549475.1 Aurantimonas sp. A2-1-M11
GACGCTGATCGTGCCGATCGCGATGGAAGAGAAGCTGCGCTTCGCCATCCGTGAAGGCGGCCGCACCGTCGGCGCCGGCATCGTCGCCTCGATCGTCGCGTAACGACGGAACGCCTGATGGCATTCGGTTTCAGACGAGTGGACGGGCCCTTCGCGGGGCCCGTTTGCGTTAAGGGGCAACAATTCGGGTTCTTGGGTCGCGCCGCGTATTGGCCGACGGCAAGACCGTAGCGAGTCCATTTCGCCGCCAATCGTTGCGGTCGCTACTGACTGGCGCGGCCCGCGGCATCTGCGCTAGACACCGGCAGAATTCGGCGGAGTGAAGCGCGTGCGAGTCTGGACGGTCAGCGAGGAAAAGGCGGGCACCCTGACCCAGTGCCTCGGCGTTGCCGGCCATCTCACGACCGAGCCTGTCGTCCATACGATCGGGCGACTGGCAAAATGGCGGCGCGGCCTTCTTTCCCCCTACAGGCGCGTGCGAGAGCCCGAACCGGACGTCGTCATCTCCTGCGGCTGGTTCGCCGAGCGCCACGTCGCGCGGATCAGGGAGCGCTTTGGCGGGCGTCCGCTTGCGGTGCATCTACAGCCGCCGGCCCGGCCATCGGCCGGGGTCTACGACCTCGCTTTCGTCTCCCGGCACGACCGGATGAGCGAACGGCTGGAGGGCACCGAGTATCGCAGCATGGTCGGCGTGCCGCATCGCATCACCCGGCAATGGCTGGACGAGCGGCGGCCCGCTGCCCGCGCGCAATGGCTGCCGGCTGGCGACGAACGCCCGGTGGTCGCGATGCTCCTCGGCGGGTGGAACGGGGCCTATGACTACGACCCCCCGACGATCCAGCGCCTTGTCAACACGGCCCGGCAACTGGCGACGGAGGGCCGCGTGGTACTTGCGACCACCTCGCGGCGCAGCCGCCCGGCGCTCCTGGAGGCATTGCTCCGAATCGACGACCCGCGCGTGCATGTCTGGGACCGGACGGGTGACAACCCGTATCGCGACTATCTCGCCGCCGCGGACGGTTTTCTCATCGGCAAGGACACCGTGACGATGCATTGCGAGGCCTTGACGTCGGGCCGCCCCGTCTACAGCCTCGATCTCGCGCCGATCGAAGGCGAGCGGCTCGAGAAGTTCGAGTGGTTTCATCATGACCTGCAGGAGACGCTAGGGCTGACCCGACCATTCGGGGGGCAACTCGAATCGTATGACTACAGCTTCCCCGACCAGGCCGAAGCGATAGGGACTGCCATCCGGACGTATCACGCGGCGCAGCGTCGATGACGAAGGCCGCGCTGACCCCGAGGCTGTCGCAGCTCCGCGAGACGCACCGCGCCGCGATGGACCGTCTTGGGCTGCTGCAGCGCCCGTGGGTGGTGCTGGGCGGCGCACCGGATCCGACGATGCCGGCCGCCCTGCTCGCGAGCCATGCGCGGGTGGATGTCAACAATGCCGGTCTGGCGGCGAAGCAGCGGGGCTGGGGGCCCGCCGATCTCACGGTGCGCCGCCCGGTGGAGTCGTGGACGGTCTTCCCCGACCTCGAGACGAAGGCGTTGCTCTGGTACAATGCGCGGCCGCGATGGCGGCAGCGCTGGAAGCTGGTGCGCCAGCGCCAGGCAAAGATCGGCGCGCTGGTCTCTCTCGATCCCGACGATCGGGAAGCCATCAACCAGGCGCTGATCGGGCCGGAAATTCTCGCCACCGGCGAACTGGGCAAGCCGTCTACCGGCATTGCGGCCCTTTGCTATGGGCTTTTCCTCGACGTCCCTGAAATCGTCCTTTCCGGTTTTTCCTTTTCACGCGCGGGCCATTCCTACGACACGCTGGCCCGGCCAAGGCTGCAGGTTGCCGAGGATCGCCATGCGCTGGAGCGTTTGCGGAGCGATCGCCGGGTGGCGACGAGCGAGCCGGAACTGGCTGATGATCTCGGCCTCCGGCTCTGGCGGCCATAACAGGATCCGCATCCGCATCTGGATCCTCGCGAACGCACTCGCGTCGGCGCTGGTCGGTGGCGAGCCGGCCGGCCGGAATTGGCTATTCCGTCCTGGCGGTGTATTAGGCCCCGGTTCACCAAACCACGAGGTCGTCACGTGAAGCACCCGCCAGTCCAGGTCTTCGTAGGGTTCGACTCGAAAGAAGTGATTGCCTACCACGTCCTTTGCCAGAGCATCCTCGAGCGGTCGTCGGCGCCGGTCCTGTTTTCTCCGCTGTATCTGCCCAATCTCGAGCAGTTCTTCACCCGCGAGCGCAACGCGCTGCAGTCCACCGAATTCTCCTTCTCGCGATTCCTCGTACCGGCCCTGAGCAATTTCGAGGGTTGGAGCCTGTTCATGGATTGCGACATGCTGATGCGTGCCGACATCGCCGAACTCTGGGCGCTGCGGGACGAGAATTATGCGGTACAGGTCGTCAAGCACGACTACACGCCAAAGGTCGAGACGAAATTCCTCGGCCAGGCGCAGACCAAGTACGAGAAGAAGAACTGGTCGAGCGTCATGCTCTTCAACAATGCCCGATGCCGCGCGCTGACCACCGACTACGTGAACTCGGCCTCCGGGCTCGAGCTGCACCAGTTCAAGTGGCTCCAGGGCGACGAGAAGATCGGCGAGATTCCGGCGGCGTGGAACTGGCTGGTTAACGAGTACGACTTCAACGCCGACGCGCGTAACGTCCACTTCACCGACGGCGGTCCGTATTTCGACGAATACAGGAATGACGACTATGCCGACGAATGGTTCGCCGCTCGCGATCGCACGCTCTTCGTGCAGCAGCGTGACGGCTGACGGGCGGAGCGGGGGCATTTGAACGCGACGGGTTACCAGCCGGCGAGCCTGCCGGACACGCGTGAGGGCTGGGCCGATTATTTCGGCGGTTTCGCGCGGGTCGTGCTCGTGGCTAACAGCGACGCGGTCGAAATCGCATCGCTCGCGTCGCGCCACGGCGAAGGCACGCTCTTCGTCTTCTTCAACAAGGTCTTCAAGGTTCTCGACGCGCCGTTCGAGAGGCCATCGCTGCTGGCCGCGCGCAGCAGCGCGGCCGGGGCCAACATCGTCTATCGGCGGGAAGTTGACGACGTGCTCCGGCTCCTGCGCGGCGAGCACTTCCACGGCATTCTAAACCTCAGCGCCGGCGACCGGGAGGCCTTCAGCCCCGCCAAAGACTTCTGCGGCGCCAGGGTCGGCTATCTCGATCTCACCCCGGTCTTCGTTGGCTTCTATCCGCAGACGCATGTCCCGACGAGCGGCTTTGCGCTCGCCTTCTGGCTGGCGGAAGCGTGCCCGGCCTTGCCGATCGTCCTCGCCGGCTTCACCGCGCGTCGGTCGGAGGCGTGGAAGCTGTTCCACGACCACGAATGGACCTTCGAGCAGATCGTCAACAGGCTGCTGGTGCGCAGCGGACGGCTGACGATGGACGGCGGCAGCGGCGGCAGCCGATGGGACCGCATCGCGGGGCGCGTTCCAGGCATTACCGCGACGGATGTGGCATTGGTCTCGGCCGAGGTGCTGTCCGAACGGCTGGAAGGCACCAACATCGTAGTCGACCGGCTGCTGTCCCTGACCAGGCTGCAGGGCCGTTTCAGCGGCTTCTTGCGCTCGCTGAAACCCAAGACGCGCAAGCAGAAGCTGGCGGAGAAATCGGCCGCCGGGCCGCCCGGCAAGTCCTGAGCCGAACGCGCCGTTCGCTCAGCCGGCGGCGACGCTCCCCAGCAGGGGCATGCCGGTTGCCCGGCTGAGGCCGGGTTCGGTCGTCGTGACCTGCGGATAGCGCTCGGCGACGACCGCGAGCGCTGCGCGATCCTCCGCGAGATGGCGCCTCGTGCGCACTGAGCGGTCATAGGCGTAACCGTCGCTGTCGAGCGAGATGCCGGCGACGATGATCTGCGGAATGCCGACGGCGATCGCGTAGGCGATCAGCGCAACGCCGTTGGACGGCCGGATCTCGTCGCCGCCGCCGAAAAGCGTGCCCAGCGTGCCGATGATGAAGGCATCGCGTTCGCGGTCGGTGAGGGCGCATTCCTTGGCCTTGAGAAAGGGCAGGTCACGGCGAAGCCGGGTCAGAAGGCTATGGCGCTTGCAAAGCCGCAGGATGGAATCGAGTGAGAGCCCCGCGATCTCCTCGGGTTTTGTCTTGGTCAGGAGAAAGGTCAGGTCGCCCGGCGGTAGGCCATTCTGGCGCGCCGCACGGCCGGCGTATTTGACGTGGATATGCGCGGTCCGTGGCGGGAAGAGATCCGGGACATGCGGATCCGGCGCCGAACCGAGGATGAACCACGGCCCGCCCGTAAGACCTCTGGCGCCCAGCCACGCCGCATGCCGGGCCGACAGTTTAGCGAAATCACGGGCGATGACCTGCTCTTCGGCAGCGTCGAACGGCCGCCGCGCGGTTTCGGTCATGGAACGAACTCCTGCTTACGCGCCGGCGTCCTGATCCCGCGGGTTTCTGGCGCGGGGCGGGAGCGGGCGACCCTCAATGGCCAGCCATCATCGCGCGGACACGGTCGAGATCTGCCGGCGTGTCGACGGGAATGCCCTCGTCGTTCGGTACCTGCACCATCATCACGCCGTACCCGTGTTCCACGAAGCGCAACATCTCGACGCCTTCGGCCTGTTCCAGTGGACCAGGCCGCAGCGACGCGAAACGCTCCAGTCCCTCCCGCCGAAACGCATAGAGGCCGAGCTGGCGCAGATGGCGGACCGCGCCGCCCTTCGGATAGGGTATAGGCAGGCGTGAATAGGCCATCGCCAGCCCTGCTATGGTGGTAACCACCTTCACCACATTGGTGTCGATCGCGTCGGAGGGCGAGGCGATCTCGTTGTAGCCGTTGGACGCCTGCACATTGGCATCGTTGCAGGAGGCAATCCCGCGGGCAACCCGCGCGATCGCCTCCGGGTCGATCATCGGCTCGTCGCCCTGGACGTTGACGATGATGTCGGCGTCCAGGCGCGCCGCGCACTCGGCCACACGGTCGGTGCCCGAGGCGTGGTTAGAGCGAGTCATTAGCACCGGCAGATCCAGCACCTCACAGACCTTGCGGATGCGGTCGTCGTCGGTGGCGATGGTTGCGGCGTCGATACCTTCCGCCTCGATCGTGCGCTGATAGACGTGCCACAACATGGGCTTGCCGTTGATGTCGGCGATCGGCTTGCCCGGGAAGCGCGAGGCGCCGAAGCGGCAGGGAATGACGGCGACGATGCGCTTTGCCATGGGCGATAATCCTCAGCTCAGGAGAAACGACGTGAGATCGTCCGGCGAGGCAGCGGCGAAACGGCAGTCCGCGGGCCTGGCACCATAGCCCCAATCGACATGGGCGTAGTCGACATGCGCCCGGCGCGCCGCTTCGGCGTCCGAATCCATGTCGCCCACGAAGATGGCATTCGCCGGATCAACGTTGCAGCGGGCCATGGCAAACAGGAGGTGGTCCGGCGCCGGCTTGCCGCGCAGGCCGTCGCGCGGGGTCATGACGATGGCGAAGGTCACCGCCAGGCGATCAAGGACGAGTTCCGTGCGTGCCGAATCCTTCGATGTGACGATGCCGAGCCGGCGGCCGCTTTCGGCGAGTGTCGAAAGCATCGACGCGACGCCGTCGAAGAGCGGGGTCTCGTGCAGCGACTGGCTGGAGGCGCGCCGGAATACGCGTTCGACGGCGTTTGCCGCACCGGCAAGGCCGAGACGCGCCATGATGTCAGGGAAGGGGCGGCCGATCTCGGCAAAATACGCCCCGAAGGAAACCTCAACGCCGAGTTCACCGCGTACGCTGGCCCAGGCGATTTCCATGTTGCGGCGCGAATCAAGGATCACGCCGTCGAGATCGAACAGGATGAGGGATTTCTGCGGTGCAGCCGCTGTCATGAGTCCGGGCCCGATCCGGTGGTCGTGCTTCGGCCGGTTACGCCTCGGCGGTCGGTCGCGGATGTATCGTCAGGTCTCATATGTGTCCAATGGAAAACACCGGGCAGCCGTAACGCGGCAGTACCGGGGTCGGCGCTGGCGGCCTGGTCCTGCAAGCGTCCGCTGCGCCTATCGGCGTCGGTCCGGCGACGCCACACGGAAAAATGGTGTTGCAGTTCGCGCCGCGAGACGATATCTCGGCGCCACCGTAGGGGTATAGCTCAGTTGGTAGAGCGGCGGTCTCCAAAACCGCAGGTCGTAGGTTCGAGCCCTACTGCCCCTGCCAGTTGCGCGAACCAGAGTTTTCCCCCGCCGGCCCTTGTGAATCACTCCGAGGGCGGTTAAGTGGGTCATTCTTAATGACATATGGCGCGTGGGGCAGTCGCAAGCCTCCATGCGCCTTAGCCGTGAGCGGTTTATGGCCAAGACCAATCCCTTCAGCTTTCTTCAGCAGGTCCGCTCCGAGACCGCGAAGGTGACGTGGCCGACCCGTCGCGAGACCGTCATTTCGACGATCATGGTTTTCGTGATGGTGGCGTTCGCCGCGACCTTCTTCTTTATCGCGGATCAGGTGCTCGGCTACGTCGTCGGCCTGATCATGAGCGTCTGACCGGCGCTGCAGGAGTTATCACTAGTTTCATGACCGCCCGTTGGTACATCGTCCACGCCTATTCGAATTTCGAAAAGAAGGTGGCTGAATCGATCGAGGAGCAGGCCCGCCAGAAGGGGCTGTCCGACAAATTCGAGAAGATTCTCGTGCCGACCGAGAAGGTCGTCGAGGTGCGTCGCGGACGCAAGGTCGATGCCGAGCGCAAGTTCTTTCCCGGCTACGTGCTGGTGAAGGCCGAGCTCACCGACCAGGTGTTCTCGATGATCAAGAACACGCCCAAGGTCACCGGGTTCCTGGGCGCGGAAAATCGCCCGACCCCGATCACCGACAAGGAAGCCGAGCAGATCCTGGCCCAGGTCCAGGACGGCGTCGAGCGGCCGAAGCCGACAGTCTCCTTCGACATCGGCGAGCAGGTCCGGGTCTCCGACGGTCCGTTCGCCTCGTTCAACGGCATCGTCCAGGAAGTCGACCAGGAGCGGGCGCGTCTCAAGGTGGAAGTTTCGATCTTCGGGCGTGCGACGCCGGTGGATCTCGAATTCGGTCAGGTCGAGAAGGCCTGATCCGAACCGGGCCTCGAGCCCATCCTCGTGCGGGAGGCGCCCGGGCTCTAGCCGGCCCCGGCTCCGGACCGCGCGGACTGCAGACTGCCGGATGTCCGGCTGGCCTCGTGCCGGCCGCCCGGCGTGAACAATGAAGGCAGGAACAAATGGCTAAGAAAGTACAGGGCCAGCTGAAGCTTCAGGTCCCGGCCGGTTCGGCGACGCCGTCGCCGCCCATCGGTCCGGCGCTGGGTCAGCGCGGCATCAACATCATGGAGTTCTGCAAGTCGTTCAACGCGCAGACCCAGGAGCAGGAGAAGGGCCAGCCGATTCCGGTGGTCATCACCTACTACCAGGACAAGTCCTTCACCTTCGCGATGAAGACCCCGCCGGTGAGCTACTTCCTCAAGAAGGCCGCCAACCTCAAGAGCGGCTCCAAGGAGCCGGGTCGCAGCATCGCCGGTTCGGTCACGCGCGAGCAGGTGCGCGAGATCGCCGAGAAGAAGTTCAAGGATCTGAACGCGAACGACATTGATGCGGCGGTTCTCATGGTCGAGGGCTCTGCCCGCTCCATGGGCCTCGAAGTGGTGGGCTGAGACGATGGCAAAGATTGGCAAGCGAATCCGTAGCGCCCGCGAGGGCATCGAACGCACCAAGCTGTATGGCCTCGACGAAGCCGTGCAGATGCTGAAGGACCGGTCCAAGGCGAAGTTCGACGAGACCATCGAAGTTGCGATGAATCTCGGCGTCGACCCGCGCCATGCCGACCAGATGGTCCGTGGCGTGGTCAACCTGCCGAACGGCACGGGCCGCACGGTCCGCGTGGCCGTCTTCGCTCGAGGCGACAAGGCCGAGGAAGCCAAGGCAGCCGGTGCCGACATCGTCGGGGCGGAAGACCTCGTCGAGCAGGTCCAGAGCGGCACCATCGATTTCGATCGTGCGATCGCCACGCCGGACATGATGGCCCTCGTCGGCCGCCTCGGCAAGGTGCTCGGCCCGCGCGGCCTGATGCCGAACCCGCGTGTCGGCACGGTGACGCCGGACGTCGCCGCTGCCGTCAAGGCTTCGAAGGGCGGCGCCGTCGAGTTCCGCGTCGAGAAGGCCGGCATCGTGCATGCCGGCGTCGGCAAGGTCAGCTTCGATTCGAAGGCGCTCGTGGAAAACATCCGCGCCTTTGCCGATGCGGTCCAGAAGGCCAAGCCGTCGGGCGCCAAGGGCAACTACGTCCAGCGCATCGCGGTGACGTCGACCATGGGCCCCGGCGTCAAGGTCGATCCGTCGAGCCTCGGCGCGTCCCAGGCCTGACACTTACAAATCGGAAGCGACGCACCTATATGCGTCGCTTCCCCATCAAGGTTCCGGGCTCGTCCCGGTACGTGGAGGCTTTGAAAAGCCTCCTGAATGCCTGTCCGAGATTGTGGGCGACCGGTGCTTCGGCCCGGTCATAATCGTCAGATAGCCCTCATGAGACGGGGAAGTTCCGAATTTTCCGGGTCAGCCCGGATTGATCGGTTCGAACCTCTGAATGCCTTGCGTCGCCCATGGGTTCCACGGAATCCGCCAGGGGTCGGCCGGGGGGACAGGATCTCCGAGCGTCGCCCGGATGGTCCGGGCGGCAAAAGGCAACCGGCCTCGTTTTGTAAGAAGCGGGGCTAATTGGAGAGAGGCAGTGGACAGAGCGGAAAAACGCGAATTTGTCACGTCGCTTCACGAGACCTTCAAGGCCTCGGGAACGGTCGTCGTGGCCCACTATGCCGGTCTCACGGTCGCGCAGATGAACAACTATCGTTCTCAGATGCGCGTCGCGGGAGGCACCGTCAGAATCGCGAAGAACCGCCTCGCCAAGATCGCTCTTGAAGGCACGGACGCCGCAGGCATCTCGGACTTGTTCGAGGGCCAGACGCTAATCGCTTATTCGAGCGATCCGGTGGCGGCGGCCAAGGTGACCAACGATTTCGCCAAGGGGAACGACAAGCTCGTCATCCTCGGCGGTTCGATGGGCGCCACGACACTCGATGCAGACGGTGTGAAGGCCTTGGCCACCATGCCGTCGCTGGACGAACTCAGAGCCAAGCTTGTCGGCATGATCAGTACGCCGGCTACTCGGATCGCTGGAGTTCTCCAGGCGCCCGCGGGGCAACTCGCGCGCGTTTTCGGTGCCTATGCCAAGAAAGACGAAGCGGCGTGAGGATGGTTCCTCGCTGCACACCTCAAAGTTCGAACCTGAAGGAATACAAACATGGCTGATCTCGCCAAGATCGTTGAAGACCTGTCGGCCCTGACCGTCCTCGAGGCGGCTGAGCTTTCGAAGATGCTCGAAGAGAAGTGGGGCGTTTCCGCCGCTGCTCCGGTCGCCGTTGCGGCTGCCGGTGGCGGTGCTCCGGCCGAAGCTGCTGAAGAGCAGACCGAGTTCAACGTGATCCTCACCGCCGCCGGCGCGCAGAAGATCAACGTGATCAAGGAAGTGCGCGCGATCACCGGCCTGGGCCTCAAGGAAGCCAAGGACCTGGTCGACAACGCACCGAAGCCGGTCAAGGAAGGCGTCGACAAGGCCGAGTCCGAGAAGATCAAGGACCAGCTCGAGAAGGCTGGCGCCACGGTCGAAGTCAAGTAATCGCGGTTCGCCGCGCTTGCGCACGGAATCCGGAGGGCGGGGCGGCATTTTGCCGTTCCGCCTTCCGTGCTCGCGATACGGTTCGTGCCGATGACGGGGTCGCATCCCGTCGGCAAGGCACCGGTCGCGTAGCGGACAGGTGACGAGGTGCGCGTGTTCCGACGGCTCCCGAGCCGTTCGAAGACGCGGGCTCGACGCCCGACAGATCGGTCACTCGCTGCCGCCGCAGGGCGCAGCGAAGCCTCTCGGCGGAGAGGCAGAGGAATTTAAGCCCTTTGGTCGAGGGCGATATCACGAGAAGGAGCGACGATGTCTCAGACGACGACGTTTAGCGGTCGCAGGCGCGTGCGCAAGTTCTTCGGGTCGATCCCCGAAGTGGCCGAAATGCCGAATCTGATCGAGGTCCAGAAAGCCTCCTACGATCAGTTCCTGATGGTGGACGAGCCGGTCGACGGACGTCTGGACGAGGGCCTGCAGGCCGTCTTCAAGTCGGTCTTCCCGATTTCCGACTTCTCGGGCCAGGCAATGCTGGAATTCGTGAAATACGAGTTCGAGCAGCCGAAGTTCGACGTCGAGGAGTGCCGTCAGCGCGATCTGACCTACGCTGCGCCGCTGAAGGTGACGCTGCGCCTGATCGTGTTCGATGTCGACGAGGACACCGGCGCCAAGTCCATCAAGGACATCAAGGAGCAGGACGTCTACATGGGCGACATGCCGCTCATGACCATGAACGGCACCTTCATCGTCAACGGCACCGAGCGCGTGATCGTCTCGCAGATGCACCGTTCGCCGGGCGTCTTCTTCGACCACGACAAGGGCAAGAGCCATTCGTCGGGCAAGCTGCTCTTCGCCGCCCGCGTCATTCCCTATCGCGGCTCCTGGCTCGACATCGAGTTCGACGCCAAGGACGTCGTCCATGCGCGCATCGACCGGCGCCGCAAGATTCCCGTGACGAGCCTGCTGATGGCGCTCGGCATGGATGGCGAGCAGATCCTCTCGACCTTCTACGACACCGTGAAGTTCGAGAAGGACAAGAATGGCTGGCGCGTGCCGTTCTCCGTCGAGCGGGTCCGCGGCCAGGGTGCCGTGGTCGACCTGATCGACGCCGACAGCGGCGAAGTGCTGGTCGAGGCCGGCAAGAAGGTCACCGCGCGCCAGGCCCGCCAGATGCAGGAGAAGGGCGTCAAGGCGCTCCGCGCGACCGAGGAGGACCTGGTCGGCGCCTACATCGCCGAGGACATCGTCAATCCCGAGACCGGTGAGATCTATCTCGAAGCCGGCCAGGAACTGGAGATGACCGTCGACGCCAAGTCCGGCGAGCGCAAGGGTTCGCTGATCGATTTGATCAATGCGGGCTACGACGAGTTCACGGTTCTCGACATCGACCACGTCAATATCGGTGGCTACATCCGCAACACGCTGGCGGTGGACAAGAACGAGGGCCGTCAGGACGCGCTGTTCGACATCTATCGGGTCATGCGCCCGGGCGAGCCGCCGACGATGGAAACTGCCGAGGCGATGTTCCAGTCGCTGTTCTTTGATTCCGAGCGCTACGACCTGTCTGCCGTCGGTCGCGTCAAGATGAACATGCGTCTGGACGTCGACGCCGAGGACACCGTGCGCGTGCTGCGCAAGGAGGACATCCTCGCCGTCGTCAGGACGCTGGTCGATCTGCGCGACGGCAACGGCGAGATCGATGACATCGACAATCTCGGCAACCGCCGTGTGCGTTCCGTCGGCGAACTGATGGAAAATCAGTACCGCGTCGGTCTGCTTCGCATGGAGCGGGCGATCAAGGAGCGCATGTCGTCGGTCGAGATCGACACGGTGATGCCGCAGGACCTGATCAACGCCAAGCCGGCGGCAGCAGCCGTGCGCGAGTTCTTCGGCTCGTCGCAGCTGTCGCAGTTCATGGACCAGACCAACCCGCTGTCGGAGATCACCCACAAGCGTCGTCTCTCGGCGCTTGGACCCGGTGGCCTGACCCGCGAGCGCGCCGGTTTCGAGGTGCGCGACGTCCATCCGACCCATTACGGGCGCATCTGCCCGATCGAGACGCCGGAAGGCCCGAACATCGGCCTGATCAACTCGCTGGCGACGTTCGCCCGCGTCAACAAGTACGGCTTCATCGAGAGCCCGTACCGCAAGGTCGTCGACGGCATCGTCACCCACGACGTCGTCTATCTGTCGGCGATGGAGGAATCCAAGCACCACGTCGCCCAGGCGAACGCGATCCTGACCGACGACAGCCGGTTCCAGAACGAGTTCGTCGTCTGCCGCCACCAGGGCGACGTCTTCATGACGCCGCGCGACAATGTCGACCTGATGGACGTGTCGCCGAAGCAGCTCGTGTCGGTCGCGGCCGCGCTCATTCCGTTCCTCGAGAACGATGACGCCAACCGCGCACTGATGGGCTCGAACATGCAGCGTCAGGCCGTGCCGCTGGTGCGCGCCGAAGCGCCGTTCGTGGGTACCGGCATGGAGCCGATCGTTGCCCGTGACTCCGGCGCGGCCATCGGCGCACGCCGGACCGGCACCGTCGACCAGGTCGATGCGACGCGTATCGTCATCCGGGCGACCGAGGATCTCGAGGCCGGCAAGTCCGGCGTCGACATCTATCGCCTGATGAAGTTCCAGCGTTCCAACCAGAACACCTGCATCAACCAGCGTCCGCTGGTCGCGGTGGGTGACCGGGTGGAGAAGGGCGACATCATCGCCGACGGTCCGTCGACGGATCTGGGCGATCTCGCCCTCGGCCGGAACGTGCTCGTCGCGTTCATGCCGTGGAACGGCTACAATTACGAGGATTCCATCCTCCTGTCCGAGCGCATCGTCGCCGACGACGTCTTCACCTCGATCCATATCGAGGAGTTCGAGGTCATGGCGCGTGACACCAAGCTCGGACCCGAGGAGATCACGCGCGACATTCCGAACGTGTCGGAAGAAGCGCTGAAGAACCTCGACGAGGCGGGCATCGTCTATATCGGTGCCGAGGTGCAGCCGGGCGACATTCTGGTCGGCAAGATCACGCCGAAGGGCGAAAGCCCGATGACGCCGGAAGAGAAGCTTCTGCGCGCCATCTTCGGCGAGAAGGCGTCGGACGTCCGCGACACCTCCAACCGCATGCCTCCCGGCGCCTATGGCACCGTGGTGGAAGTGCGCGTGTTCAACCGTCACGGCGTCGAGAAGGACGAGCGCGCCATGGCGATCGAGCGCGAGGAGATCGAGCGTCTCGCCAAGGACCGCGACGACGAGCAGGCGATCCTGGATCGCAACGTCTACGGTCGCCTGATCGAGATGCTCGACGGCAAGGCTGCAGTTGCCGCGCCGAAGGGCTTCAAGAAGGGCTCCGAGATCACCGCCGAGGCGATGGGCGAATACCCGCGCTCGCAGTGGTGGATGTTCGCGGTCGAGGACGAGAAGACCCAGGCCGCCCTCGAGGATCTGCGCAACGTCTACGACCAGGCCAAGAAGACGCTCGAGCAGCGGTTCATGGACAAGGTCGAGAAGGTCCAGCGCGGCGACGAGCTGCCCCCGGGCGTCATGAAGCAGGTCAAGGTCTTCGTCGCCGTCAAGCGCAAGATCCAGCCGGGCGACAAGATGGCTGGCCGTCACGGCAACAAGGGCGTGGTCTCGCGGATCCTGCCGGTGGAAGACATGCCGTTCAACGAGGACGGTACCCATGTCGACATCGTGCTGAACCCACTGGGCGTGCCGTCGCGCATGAATGTCGGGCAGATCCTGGAGACCCATCTGGGCTGGGCCTGCGCGGGCATGGGCCGGAAGATCGGCGACATGCTGGAGGCCTATCAGACCTCCCGGGATGTCTCGCCGCTGCGCGACGAGATCGCGGGCCTCCTGGGCGACAACGATCGCAACGAGAAGGTGAAGACCTACGACGACGAAAGCGTACTGACGCTCGCCAGGCAGATGAAGCGCGGCGTGTCAATTGCCACGCCGGTCTTCGACGGCGCGGTCGAGCAGGACATCGTCGAGATGCTGGAGAAGGCTGGGCTGAACGGCTCGGGGCAGGTGACGCTCTATGACGGGCGGACCGGCGAAGCCTTCGATCGGCAGGTAACGGTGGGCTACATCTACATGCTGAAGCTGCACCATCTGGTGGACGACAAGATCCACGCCCGTTCGATCGGACCGTACTCGCTCGTGACCCAGCAGCCGCTGGGCGGCAAGGCACAGTTCGGTGGCCAGCGCTTCGGCGAGATGGAGGTCTGGGCACTCGAGGCATACGGTGCGGCCTACACGCTGCAGGAGATGCTGACGGTGAAGTCGGACGACGTCGCGGGCCGTACAAAGGTCTACGAGTCGATCGTGCGCGGCGACGACGCATTCGAGTCCGGTATCCCGGAGAGCTTCAACGTCCTGGTCAAGGAAATGCGCTCGCTCGGCCTCGATGTCGATCTGGCGAATTCCGCGGCCGAGCTGCCGGCTCCGGCCGACCTGCCGGACGCTGCCGAATAGGCCATGCATGACAGGGCCGCGGTCATCCGCGGTCCGGGCCGGCGCCCGAAGGCGCCGGTCCTTGACGATTGAAGAATTTCAGCGGCCGCCGGTAACCCCTGCCGCGGCCCGGGGCGGTGCCCCAGAAGGAGAAAAGCCATGAACCAAGAGGTCATGAACATCTTCAATCCGCAGGTGGCTGCGCAGACGTTCGATTCGATCCGGATCTCGCTTGCCTCGCCTGAGAAGATCCTCTCCTGGTCGTTCGGCGAGATCAAGAAGCCCGAGACGATCAACTACCGGACGTTCAAGCCCGAGCGCGACGGCCTGTTCTGCGCGCGCATCTTCGGTCCGATCAAGGACTACGAGTGCCTGTGCGGCAAGTACAAGCGCATGAAGTACAAGGGCATCATCTGCGAGAAGTGCGGCGTCGAGGTCACCCTCTCGCGCGTGCGGCGCGAGCGCATGGGCCATATCGAGCTCGCCGCGCCGGTCGCCCACATCTGGTTCCTGAAGTCCCTGCCGAGCCGCATCGGCACGCTGCTCGACATGACCCTGAAGGACATCGAGCGGGTTCTCTATTTCGAGAACTACATTGTGACCGAGCCTGGCCTGACCTCGCTGAAGGAGCACCAGCTCCTGTCCGAGGAAGAGTACATGATCGCCACCGACGAGTTCGGTGAGGATTCGTTCACGGCGCTCATCGGCGCCGAGGCGATTCAGGATCTGCTCGCCTCGATGGACCTGGAGACGATCGCCGGCGACCTGCGTTCGGAGCTCGCGGAGACCACCTCCGAGCTCAAGACGAAGAAGCTGATGAAGCGGCTGAAGATCGTCGAGAACTTCCTGGAATCCGGCAACAAGCCGGAATGGATGATCATGAGCGTCGTTCCGGTGATCCCGCCGGACCTGCGCCCGCTCGTCCCGCTGGACGGCGGCCGCTTCGCGACCTCCGACCTGAACGACCTGTACCGCCGCGTCATTAACCGCAACAACCGCCTGAAGCGGCTGATCGAGCTGCGTGCGCCCGGCATCATCATCCGCAACGAGAAGCGGATGCTGCAGGAATCGGTCGATGCGCTGTTCGACAACGGCCGTCGCGGCCGCGTCATCACGGGTGCCAACAAGCGTCCGCTGAAGTCGCTGTCCGACATGCTCAAGGGCAAGCAGGGCCGGTTCCGCCAGAACCTGCTCGGCAAGCGCGTCGACTATTCGGGTCGTTCGGTCATCGTGACCGGTCCCGAGCTGAAGCTGCACCAGTGCGGCCTGCCGAAGAAGATGGCGCTCGAGCTGTTCAAGCCGTTCATCTATGCGCGCCTCGACGCCAAGGGCTTCTCCTCGACGGTCAAGCAGGCCAAGAAGCTGGTCGAGAAGGAGCGCCCGGAAGTCTGGGACATCCTCGACGAGGTCATCCGCGAGCATCCGGTTCTGCTGAACCGCGCGCCGACGCTGCATCGTCTCGGCATCCAGGCTTTCGAGCCGGTGCTGATCGAGGGCAAGGCCATCCAGCTGCACCCGCTCGTCTGCACGGCGTTCAACGCCGACTTCGACGGTGACCAGATGGCGGTCCACGTGCCGCTGTCCATCGAGGCGCAGCTGGAAGCGCGCGTCCTGATGATGTCGACCAACAACATCCTGCACCCGGCGAACGGCCAGCCGATCATCGTGCCGTCGCAGGACATGGTGCTGGGCCTCTACTACCTCTCGATCATGAACGAGAACGAGCCCGGCGAAGGCATGGCGTTCTCGGACATCGGCGAGATGGAGCAGGCGCTGTTCACCGGTGCGGTGACGCTGCACTCCAAGATCAAGGGCCGCTTCAAGACGGTCGACGCCGAGGGCAACCCGGTCTCGCAGATCTACGAGACGACCCCCGGCCGCATGCTCATCGGCGAGATCCTGCCGAAGAACGCCAAGGTTCCCTTCGACATCTGCAACGAGCTGATGACGAAGAAGAACATCTCGCGGATGATCGACCAGGTGTATCGCCACTGCGGTCAGAAGGAGACGGTGATCTTCTGCGACCGGATCATGCAGCTCGGCTTCCGCCATGCCTGTACCGCGGGCATCTCGTTCGGCAAGGACGACATGCTGATCCCCGAGACCAAGCCGCAGATGATCGGCGAGACCCAGGCGCTCGCGAAGGAATACGAGCAGCAGTACAATGACGGCCTGATCACCCAGGGCGAGAAATACAACAAGGTCGTCGACGCCTGGGCCAAGTGCACGGACAAGATTGCCGACGAGATGATGGCCCGCATCAAGGCCATCGAGTTCGACGACAACGGCCGTCAGAAGCCGATGAACTCGATCTACATGATGTCGCATTCGGGCGCGCGTGGTTCGCCGACCCAGATGCGCCAGCTCGCGGCGATGCGCGGCCTGATGACCAAGCCTTCGGGCGAGATCATCGAGACGCCGATCATCTCGAACTTCAAGGAAGGCCTGACCGTGCTCGAGTACTTCAACTCGACCCACGGCGCCCGCAAGGGTCTGGCCGACACCGCCTTGAAGACCGCGAACTCGGGCTACCTGACCCGGCGTCTCGTCGACGTCGCGCAGGATTGCATCATCACGCAGGTCGACTGCGGGACCGACAAGGGTCTGACGATGCAGCCGATCGTCGATGCCGGCCAGGTGGTCGCATCGCTGGGCCAGCGCGTGCTGGGCCGGACCGCGCTCGAGGACATCGTGCATCCGCTCACCGGCGAGGTCATCGTCAAGGGTGGCGTCACCATCGAGGAGCCGGATGTCGAGGTCATCGAGAAGGCCGGCATCCAGTCGATCAACATCCGCTCGGCGCTGACCTGCGAGATCCGCACCGGCATTTGCGGTACCTGCTACGGCCGCGATCTGGCCCGTGGAACGCCCGTCAACATGGGCGAGGCTGTCGGCGTCATCGCGGCGCAGTCGATCGGCGAGCCGGGCACCCAGCTCACCATGCGGACGTTCCACATGGGCGGCACGGCACAGGTGGTCGACTCGTCGTTCCTCGAGGCTTCCTACGAGGGCACGGTGCAGATCCGCAACCGCAACGTGGTGCGCAACTCGGACGGCCAGCTGGTCGCCATGGGCCGCAACATGGCCATCCTGATCCTCGATCAGGCCGGCAAGGAGCGCGCCTCGCATCGCGTCACCTACGGTAGCCGCGTCTATGTCGACGATGGCGATACCGTGCGGCGCGGCCAGCGTGTCGCCGAGTGGGACCCGTATACCCGCCCGGTTCTGACCGAGCTCGACGGTACGGTCGATTTCGAGGACCTGGTCGACGGCATCTCGGTGTCGGAGCAGGCCGACGAGGCGACCGGCATCACCAAGCGTGCGGTCATCGACTGGCGGGCTAGCCCGCGCGGTCAGGACCTCAAGCCGGCGATGGTCATCAAGGGCGACGACGGCGAGGTTCTCAAGCTGCCGCGCGGTTCTGATGCCCGCTACTACCAGTCGGTCGACGCCATCCTGTCGGTCGAGCCGGGCACGCGGGTGTCGGCCGGTGACGTCCTGTCGCGTATTCCGATGGAAAGCGCCAAGACCAAGGACATCACCGGTGGTCTGCCGCGCGTCGCCGAGCTGTTCGAGGCCCGCAAGCCGAAGGACAACGCGGTCATCGCCGAGATCGACGGAACGGTGAAGTTCGGGCGCGACTACAAGAACAAGCGCCGGATCATCATCGAGCCGCACGAGGAGGGCGAAGAGCCCGTCGAGTACCTGATCCCGAAGGGCAAGCCGTTCCATCTCCAGGAAGGCGACGTCATCGAGAAGGGCGACTACATCCTCGACGGCAATCCGGCACCGCACGACATCCTGGCGATCCGGGGCGTCGAGGCGCTGGCATCCTATCTCGTCAACGAGATCCAGGAGGTCTACCGGCTGCAGGGCGTGCTGATCAACGACAAGCACATCGAGGTGATTGTCCGGCAGATGCTGCAGAAGGTCGAGATCGTCGAGTCGGGCGATTCCGGCTACATCCCGGGCGACCATGTCGACCGGATCGAGCTGGCGGAGCTGAACGAGCGGTTGACCGAAGAGGGCAAGCGCCCGGCATCGGGCAACCCGGTCCTGCTCGGCATCACCAAGGCCTCGCTGCAGACGCCGTCCTTCATCTCGGCCGCCTCCTTCCAGGAGACGACTCGGGTCCTCACCGAGGCCGCGGTCGCCGGCAAGACGGACACGCTGCAGGGTCTGAAGGAGAATGTCATCGTCGGCCGACTCATTCCGGCAGGCACCGGTGGCACCATGACCCAGGTTCGTCGCATCGCCACGGCGCGCGACGACCTGATCCTCGACGATCGCCGCAAGGCGGCCAATGTCGCCGAGACCGACCGGATGCTGACCTCGGTCAGCGATCCGGCAGAGTAGGCCCCAGCGGCCTTCCAGACGCCTTCAAGGGCCGCCTTCGGGCGGCCCTTCGTCGTTTGGGCCTCGCTATTTCGTCCGGCCCGAGCGGCGGCCGAGAAATCGGCCATACTTTCCTGCAGCTTCCGGGAGCTCCCGGCAGGGGAATCGCATTTGGAAATTTTTGTAGTCTGATTGTTCACTTGCGTTTGCGGTTGCGATGGATTCTTCGCTTGGCCGGCGGATTTTGCCCTGGAGCTCCCGGGCAGGGCTCCGAACTCATGTGACAGTAGGTGACGGATTGCGCGTCGGCTGATTCCATTGGGGCGGTTTGATTCGATGAGCCGCCGCCAGGAACCTTTCTGCCGACGAATGGAGTTCGAAATCGCGCCTTCGGGTTCTCCTGGAATATTTCGCCGAGATTGAGGATCCGCGGGATGTCCGGCGGGTCTAC
>NZ_JAZHLI010000071.1:0-18721 GCF_036549475.1 Aurantimonas sp. A2-1-M11
CTGTGCAGGGTGCGCGCGGGATCGCGGGGGTCGTCGATGCAGGCCGCGAGCTTGCCGGCCACGTCGAGCCGCCGCTCGACCTCGCGCAGCGCCAGCAACCCGGCGTCCGAGGAGAGCGAGCCGCCGTCGAAACGGGCGGTCACCACCTTGCCGTTCACCGGTGACAGGCCCGGCAGCGGCGGTGTAGTCTCGTCCTTGGCGGGCATGGCCTCTCCGATCTGAAGTTTGCGGCGTCAGCACCCAAAAACTACGCCGGATCAGAGGCTTGGGCTAGGCCCGCCAACCATGATGCATAATTCGCGCTAGGTGCTCTGGGTTGTCGAAGATCATTCCGTGAGCCATGCCCTGCAAAGTTCCTAAAGCGAACTGCTTCTGATGCGAATGAAGTGTCGGTAAAGGGACTTTCGCGAAGTTCGGAACTCCGCCCGTTGGCACTTGACCATTGCCGCGGCCAACGAACCACTGGTCTCTTCGGGATGACATCTCGCGGCCCTGAATTTGGAACTAGCAGGAATCTGAAAAAATAGCCCCGCGGCGAGGCTACAGGTCTGTTCCCGGTTGACGCCGTCGATCGCCAGTAGCTGCATATCGACAATGTCCCTGCGCCTTTGCGCAGACGTCACGTGGCGAGAGAATTCTGGGTTCTAACTTTCTAACCCCCGAGCGAGGATTTGGAGCGGTATTCACTAACACATAGCATCGGGAATGATGATGAAAACGAAATCCGTCGGAGTCCGCTACCGCAGGATTTCCCGAACGCGAGGAGGAACAGCTCTTGCCAGGTGTCGATATCAGATGGGCTCCGAGAACGGCCAGAAAGCGGGCGTCTTGCTGGAGCGATTGATGATGGCACCGAACGACGCGCCGTCTTGGGTAAAGAATCCCGAGATATTCTGGACGCGAGTTGGTGATGCGGAAAAACGATGTGACGCCCTTGAAGCTTGGGTCTTCGATTTTCAGTGGCCGAGAGAGTTCCCGTTCCACTTGTTTCGAGAAGTGGTGGAAGGCGTGTATGGCCAGTTCCGTGATCAGGGTTTGGTCGTACAGATCGACTTCGAAAATGAACCGGCTGCCGACAGAGGCGACAACCCGCATATCCACGCGATGATATCGACGCGTCCTATAGACGGGGACGGCTTCGCGAATAAAAAGAATAGGCGCATCAACACCTTTTTCCGCCTGGCGGGCGGGTACGGTCCGCGGTTTCACCTTGCCGATGTTCTGAACGCTGTTGCGGCTCTTCATGGCATCTCGGTGAGGTTTGACGGACATTCAAATGCATGGCGGAACCTGCCGCCGGGCGAAGACCGGCTGCCGTTACACGTGAAACGGAATCCGGAGACCCCATCGGCCCAGAAGCTTCTCGCAAAACTCAACGCCCAACGTTGCGCAAGAGGAGAGTTCGACGCCGTTGTCGATCAAATTGCCGAGAATGAGATGGTGGACATAAGCATCGCTCGGCAGCTTGAGATTGAGAAAGATGCGCAGGTCGCTTTCCGAAAACGAGTGGGAGATAGCAGTGGAACGCGGTGGATTTTTCTCCAGGGAACCGAACCACGTCCGATCCCCTGTTTGGAGGGGTCTGCGCTCGCATATGCGACGGGATCTGATGGTGCTTATGTCTGGAACGATGATGACGCCATCAGAATTGATGGCGAGATCGCCTTTGACAGATCTTGTCTGGTGAGCCGCGTCGCTTGGGCGCACGGCTTGCAGGGTTTTGACGAGGGATCCAATTTCTCCGACTGCTACAAAGTCTCATCGGAACCAGATCCTCACTGGCACACTCCGACGGCTGTCAGAAGAGTGTCGTCGATCATCTCCGACATCTTCAAAGAACCACAGTGGAAAGAAAAGCTACAATCGTGGCGCGATGCGCTGGTTGAGGACGGCTCTTCCTGTCTTGCGACCATCGTCGACGATTTGGGCGGCCTTCGTTCGCTAGGATTTCCTGTTCCACACAGTTCTGACATCACAGCAATCGTTGGAGACCGTCAACGGGATGATCTGTGGGCTCGTTATCGTCTCTGTGTCGAGGCCGATATGAGTGACCTGCCATTCAGTAGAGCGGGGCGCGTGTTAGTTCGATACAGCCAAAAGGAGAGGTCGGCAGAAAATTCTCCGCAGCAGGCATTGGAACTTTCAGCCTCTCATCGAACAATTCCCCCCAAATTGTTGGAGGTGGAACTTGATGTCGAAACGAATGAAACTGGAGAGCGATCTTCAACGGGTCCGTGAAGAGCGGCGTGCTTTGCTCGAACGAGAAAAGGCTGTCCGGAAGGAACTTCGTACTCTGTCGCAGAAGACGACCCAGCGAGCGGAAACGCTGCTCGGTCAGGCCTTTTTGAAACTCACCAAAGCTCGCGGAGAAGTCACGCCGACGGCGATTTTGCATGCGGTGATCATGGATGCCAAGGTGACCGACATCGACGCGATCGAGGTGCTGAAAGAAGGACTCGGAATGGAAGGGGCCGAGCCCATCGCGAATCTGACTTCCCCAAACGAGGGCAGCCAGAACGGTCTCGGAGGCGAAGCTAGTGATGTCCGTGAGCGTGTAGCTGGTGAGGCAGCAAGCGAAGAGGCAAGCCGTCCCGTGGTGGAGACCGCCGAAGCGTGGCGGGGGTCGAGCGAAGCTGGTGGGATGCGACAGCCGCTTTCTGTTAGTTTGTCGGGGAGCGATTCCCGTCGGGTCCCCCTGAGCCTCCGCCCGATGGGGCAGGCTCGCACTGACATCGCCCCGCGCCCGACGGCGGAGGACGTTGGTCATGTCGACGGCGTGTAGGGTTCGGATGCGGCCCGGCATCAGGCTGGAGCGAGCGGCCGTTCGGGTCTTTACCGTCGCGGCCGTCCCCCTGCTGTATGCGTGCTTCCGGTGCCATGACGCATCTTGGCGCGCCTCGTTGCGGCATCAACTCGCAGGGGAAGCTGCGATATCCCACCTATGGCTGCAATCTCGCTGAGGCGCGTCGAAGGCTGGGGCGCGGTCAAGGATTGCCCATGCCCGGGGACAGATCGGGCATGAGGCACTTGCAGCACACCGCAGATGGTATCCGCGATAGTTCTCAGTTCAGGCGACGCTGTCCCGACGTGTCCTGGTACCAGTCGAACGGCTGGTCGCCGGTATTGATCATCACGCTTTTCACATCGAAATGATCCTCGAAGGATTCCGGCCCGAATTCGCGGCCGATGCCCGAGAGTTTCACACCGCCCCATGGGGAAGCGGGGTCCAGCCGATGGTGGTCGTTGATCCAGACGATACCGCAATCAATGGCTGCCGCCACGCGGTGGGCGCGGGCTACGTCACGCGTTCTAATCGCCGCAGCCAGCCCGAACGGTGAGTTGTTGGCCAGGGCGATCGCCTCTTCCTCGGTGGAGAATTTCGTTACCGAAGTGAAGGGGCCGAACACCTCTTCCTGGAAGATACGCATATCGGCGGTGACGTCGGCGAACACAGTCGGCTGTACGAAATAGCCACCGCTGTCTGCTAGGTCAGCCGGAATTTCGCCGCCGGCAACGAGTCGAGCGCCGTCTTCCTTGCCGAAGCGGACGTAGTTCATGACGCGTTGGCGCTGTTTTTCCGAGATCACCGGTCCAAGCTGGGTCTCCGGTTGGGTTGGATCACCAATCTTGATCGACTTCGCCTTGGCCGCGAGCTTTTCGACGAATTCGTCATAGACGTCCTCATGGACAATGTGTCGACTGCCGCAGACGCAGGTCTGGCCGGCGCCGATGAAGGCGCCGAAGGCGGCATAGTTGACGGCCCGGTCGACGTCGAAATCGGGGAAGACCAACACCGGAGTCTTACCGCCGAGCTCCAGCGTCTGGTGGGCGAAGTGGCGACCAGCCTGTGCACCGGCGATCTGACCGGCCTCAGTGCCGCCGGTGAGCACCAGCTTATTGAGGTTGTCGTGCTCGCAAAGCGCCTTGCCGGTCGTCGGGCCGAGGCCGGTGACGACGTTGAAAACACCGTCGGGAAGGCCCGCCTCGGTGAAGATGCGGGCGAGGGCAAGTGTCGTCAGCGGGGTGTATTCGGATGGCTTGACGACGGTGGTGCAACCTGAGGCGAAGACCGGGGCGAGGCTCTTGCACATGATCATCAGCGGGTGGTTGAACGGCGTACAATTGCCGACGACGCCGATTGGCCGACGCAGGGTGTAGTTCAGATAGTCGCCCTCCACCGGGATGACCGCATCGCGGCGCGCCAGTGCCAGACCGGCATTGTAGCGGAAGAAGTCGGGCAGGCGGCGCAGCTGCGCCCGGGTCTCGTTGAGCGGTCGACCGTTGTTCATCGTCTCGAGGTAATAGAGTTCGTCGAGATGCGATTCGAACGCGTCGGCCAGCTTGTTGACGAGGCGCGCGCGAGTGCGCAGCTCCATCCGGCCCCATTCGGGGCTCTCGAACGCCCGTCGCGCGCTCTTCACCGCGCGATCGACATCCTTTTCAGTGGCGTGCGGGATGCGTGCGATGACTTCGCCATTGGCGGGATTGCGGACATCAATGAGTTCATTCGTCTCGCCCGCGACTTCGCGGCCGTCGATGAAAAGCCCGTGGGTCTTGATCCCGGTGTTCAGATTCTGTGCGGCAGACATGTCTTCTCCCTCTGTGATTGGCGGCGGCACTCAGGCCTGGACCGCGGCCCATTCCAGAGCCGTGATGAAACGCTTCTCAGCGGCGCCGGTATGGGCCTTCAGCAGGTTGACCGCCTGCTTGGCGTTGCGTTGCTGCAAGGCAATAATGATCTGTTGGTGCTCTTCCACCAGCTTCTGGGGGTCACGGCCGCGGGTGGCGGCGACACTCATCCGCACCAGCCGGTCCATCTCCTCGATGAGGTCACAGGCAGCCCGGCTCATCCGGCTGTTGCCGGAGCATCGCGCCAGAGAACAATGAAAGTCGCGGTTGTAAGCGATGAAGTCCGCGTGGTCGCCGCCGACGAAGCTGCGAAACTGATCCAGGCTCTCCAATTGTTCGTCACTGGCGTTGCGGGCAGCCTCAGCTATGCAGGCAAGTTCCAACACCTGGCGAAACGCGAACATGTCGTGTGCATCGGACATAGAGACCGGCGACACCCTATAACCCTGACGCGGCAGGACCGTCATCAGTCCCTCGCGCACCAGTTGCTGCAAAGCCTCGCGGACCGGCGACTTGCTCACCTCGAACTGCTGCGCGAGCTCCTGCTCCCGGATCTCAGCGCCCGGCGGCAATTTGCAGGTGAGGATGCCCTCCCGCAGAGAATGATAGATTTCGATTCTTCTCATCGGCCGTCAATTCTTTCTGCTCGACCCGGTATGCCCTGCTCTGATATATCACGTCAACGCAAAAATCGATCTCTTGCCCCGGTCGGATGCGAGTCGAGGGCTGGCGCAAATCCGATAACTCTCTGTTATTTCATTAGTAAACCGATGAGGTGGAAAATCATGTTGACAGTCACCGATCTAGAGTGAGATGCCATTGTGTGTGAAAAGATCTGTCAAAGACGCATCACGAATGGAAATATCGGGAGGAGATAAAATGTCACAGCAAGGTGGAATTCTGTCGGCGATGGTGCTGTCGGCCGTCCTCGGCGCGACAGCGGCGCAGGCCCAGGACAAGGGGCCGGTGAAAGTCGGCTTCTTGACGGTCAAGTCTGGCGCGCTCGCCGCCGGCGGACGCCAGATGGAGGAAGGCCTGAAGCTTTGCATCGATCAGCATGGCGGAGAGATGGCGGGTCGCAAGATCGAGGTGATCACTGCTGACACCGCTGGTCAGCCTGCGGTCACCAAAACCAAGACGCAGGAATTGGTCGAGCGCAACGGCGTAGACGTTCTGATCGGGCCGCTCGCTGCCTTCGAGGCGCTGGCGATCGACGACTACATCCGCTCGGCGGAAGTACCGATCATCTCGCCATCTGCCGCTGCCGAGGACCTGACGCAACGCCAACCAAACCCGTGGTTCGTGCGTGCCGTCGGAACGTCTGCTCAGGCGCATCACCCGCTTGGCGAATATGCCGCCAAGGAGCTCGGCTACGAAAAGATTGCCATCATCGCCGATGACTTTGCCTTTGGCCATGAGATCGCCTCGGGCTTCCAGCGGGTTTTCCAGGAGAATGGTGGCACCGTCGTCCAGAAACTGTGGCCGCCGCTGAACACGGCCGACTACGGCTCCTACATCACCCAGATCGATCCTGAAGTCGACGCAGTCTTCGCCGCCTTCGCCGGCGGCAACGGCATCAAATTCCTCGGCCAGTACAAGAACTATGGGATGGAGATTCCTGTGCTCGGCTCGATGACAACGGTCGACGAGGGTATTCTCAAGAGCATGAGCGACGAGGCCGTCGGCGTTATCTCGTCAGGTTGGTACAGCGCGGGTATCGACACGCCGACTAACAAGAAGTTCGTCGAAGCCGTTCGCGAGGAGTTTGGTGCCGATCCCGGTTATTATACGGTCGGCGCATACATGGCATGCGAATTCCTCAACAACGCTCTCGAACAGGTGGGCGGCGACGTCTCCGACAAGGGTGCCTTCATGGAGGCGCTCCGCAATGTCGACATCAGTGACAGTCCCTATGGCCCGGTGACGGTGGACGCCTACGGCCAGCCAATCATGGATATCCAGATCCGCAAGGTCGAGGAGGTCGACGGCCGGCTGCAGAACACCGTTCTCAAGACGTATCCGGCGGTCAGTCAGTTCTGGACCTACGATCAGGAGACGTTCCTCGCCGCGCCAGTCTACACGCGTGATTACGTCGGCGGAACTGCCAACTAAGCCGCGTCGAAGGGGAGGGAGCCGATGAATTTCTGGGTCATGCAGGGACTGAACGGTCTCGCCTTTGGTTCCCTCCTGTTCATTCTGGCCGCAGGCTTTTCGCTGATCTTCGGATTGATGCGCGTCGCGAACCTTTCGCACGGGGCCTATTTCATGCTGGGTGCTTATGTCGGGCTCGCCGCCATAGATGCCGGGTTCAATTTTTGGATCGCGGTCCTCGCGGGTGGTCTCACCGTTTGCGTCCTGGGTGGAGTGATCGAGCGATTGATCCTGCGGCGCCTCGCTGGCAAGCCGTTAGCGCAGGTGCTGGTGACTCTTGGCATCGCCTTCATCATCGCCGATGGTTGTCTGTGGTTGTGGTCGGGAGATCCGCGTCCGCTGCCGATGCCTTCCGAACTGCAGGGAGTTCTGCGCTTCGAGGGCCTGATCTTTCCAAAATATCGACTCTTCGTCGTTGTCGTTGCTTTCTGTCTCGCTGGTGCTCTGTGGCTGTTGCTGGAACGCAGTCGCATAGGCGCGATGATCCGCGCCGGTGTCGATGACATGGAGATGGCACGTGTCATGGGCATAAGGACATCTTTGCTGTTCCCGCTTGTGTTCTGTCTCGGTTCCGCACTTGCGGGAGCAGGCGGGGTCCTGGCCGGTCCGATCCTGTCGGTCTATCCGAGCATGGATACGGACATGCTGCCGATGGCGCTGGTCGTCGTCATACTGGGGGGCGTCGGCAGCCTCGGCGGAGCCTTCGTCGGCGCTTTGGCCATCGGCTTCATCTACAGCTACGGGCAGGCGCTGGTTCCAGATCTTGCCTATGTCATCCTGTTTTTACCGATGGTGCTGGTCCTTACGATCCGACCGACCGGTTTGTTCGGGAGGCGACTGGTATGAAGACCTCATCCATCGTTGGGTTGATGGCAGCAGCAATCGTGCTCGCTTTGGTGCCGCTGGTCGTCACCTCGGACTTCTATATCAACCTTGCCAGCCAGATCCTGATCGCTGCGATCCTGGCGCTCAGTCTGAACATTCTCGTCGGTTTCGGCGGGCTGACGTCGCTGGGTCATGCGGCCTATCTCGGCGGATCGGCCTATCTGACCGTCTACCTCACTGCCCATGCTGGGTTCGGCCAGCTTGAGGGTGCGCTGATTGCCGTGGCCGCAACGACGGTACTTGCCATGGTCTTCGGGTATCTGGCGTTGCGCGCCACCGGGCTGGGCTTCCTTATGATCACCCTCGCGCTCGGTCAGATTCTCTGGGGCCTGGCATACCGCTGGGTCGGGCTGACAGGTGGCGACAACGGGCTGGGAGGCATGGTGCGTCCGCGGCCCTTCGGCATCAATCTCGACGATCCGGGCGCTTTCTACCTCTTTGCCCTCTTGGTATTCCTTGTCGCCTTTGTCGCCATGGCTTGCTTCGCGCGCTCGCCCTTCGGCCAGAGTCTGGCGGGCGCCCGCGACCAGCCGCGCCGGATGCGGGCGCTGGGCTACAATGTGTGGCTCATCCAATGGTGCAGCTTCGTCTACGCAGGTTTCTGGGGCGCCATCGCCGGCCTCCTTTACGCCTACTACAATCAGTTCGTCAGTCCGCACGCGCTGAACCTAATGACTTCCGCAGAGACCCTTTTGATGGTGATCGCAGGGGGTGCAGGAACCCTATTCGGCCCGGTGGTGGGCGCTGCCCTCGTCATCATCCTGAAGAATGTCGTCAGCGCCTATATTGCCCGCTGGGTGATGCTGCTTGGTGCGATTTTCGTTGCCATCGTCCTGTTCATGCCGGAAGGCCTGGTTCCCGGCGTCATGCGTTGGGTGCGCACTGGAATTGCGAAGGGACGACGCCCGCAACGCCGTCTGCCGGACAGCGTGACAGCCGGGGAGCATTCAACATGAACGCGCTCGCTTTGGAGATCGTCGGTTTGAACCGATATTTCGGAGGCCTGCCTGCGGTCAATCAGGTCGACCTCAAGGTGGAGGCGGGCGAGCGTCGGCTGCTGCTTGGACCCAATGGCGCCGGCAAGACGACCCTTTTCAACCTGATTTCGGGCGATCTTCGCCCGTCGACAGGGGCCATCCGGGTGTTCGGACAGGACGTGACACGGACGCGAACTGACCAACGGACCCAACTCGGTGTCGCCCGCACCTATCAGATCATCACGCTGTTCGCGAAAAGCACCCTCGCCCACAACGTTGCGATGTCCTTGATGGGCCTCAGCCAGAGCCGTTTCGATCCCTTTACCAGTCTACATCGCCGTCGAGCGCTCTGGCAGAAGGCGCATGAGACACTGGCCCTGGTTGGGCTCGAGTCTATGGCCGAGCGGCCCGTTTCCGAAACCAGCTACGGCGAACGGCGTCGACTGGAAATCGCGATGGCCCTGGCGCAGGAGCCACGGTTGCTGCTGCTCGACGAACCGCTCGCCGGGCTGTCCACAGATGAACGTGGCGACGTGCAACGACTGCTGGAAACAATCCCTCGCAGCGTGACCATCGTGATGATCGAGCACGACATGGATGTTGCGCTCGCCTTCGCCGATCGCATTACCGTCATGCAACGTGGGGCGATTGTGGTTGAGGGCACGAGGGCCGAAGTCGTGGCTGACCCCAGGACGAAGGAGGTCTATCTTGGCCACTGACGCGATCTGCATCGAAGGATTGAATGCATTCTACGGCGACAGCCACGTCATCCACGACCTGTCTCTGAATGTCAGGTCTGGCGGAGTCCTCGGCCTGCTGGGACGCAACGGGGCGGGCAAGTCTACCACGATTGGCGCGATCATTGGATTGGTCCAGGCACAGGCGCGCAGCCTGACCTTGTTCGGGGATTCGATCCTGGGCCTCAGTCCGGAGCGGGTTTCGCGGAAGGGCGTCGGTGTCGTGCCGCAGGGGCGGCGGATCTTTCCCTCCTTGACAGTCCAGGAAAACCTCACGGTCGCGGCACGTGGGCCCGCCGACAGCGGGTGGTCTGGTTGGGAACTCAAGGATGCATACTCGGCCTTTCCGCGGTTGGAAGAGCGACAGCGCCAGTTCGCCGGCTCATTGTCGGGCGGCGAGCAGCAGATGCTGGCGATCAGCCGGGCGTTGATGACCAGTCCGCGGCTCCTTCTCCTTGATGAGCCCTCGGAGGGACTTGCACCGCAGATTGTCGCGGAGGTCGGCCGGGTTCTGAAGGACCTGAGTCGCACCGGCTTGTCGATCGTACTGGTCGAGCAGAACATCAAGCTCGCCATGGAGATCGCGGACGACGTGGTCATCCTCAACAATGGCCGGCTGGCGCATGCCGGGCCGGTCGAGTCACTCCGCGCCGATGACGGGCTCGTCGAACAGCTCCTGGGCGTTTACTGAAAGGCAGAGCATGACATCCATCAAATTGGCGGACGGGACCCTCGACGTCATTGAGACAGGCAGCGGCAAGCCGCTCGTCCTGCTGCACTCGCTCTTGGCCGACCGTTCGGTCTTTGACCGTGTCGTTCCGATGCTGGCCCGCGACCGCCGGGTGATACTGCCTGACCTGCCGGGCTTCGGAGGCTCGCCCTCGGCCGGTGCAACGATTGAGGCCGTCGCCGACCGGATCGGTGGCCTGTTCGACGCACTGGATCTGCAGAATGCTGATATTCTCGGCAATGGCTTCGGCGGCTTTGTCGCCAGCACGCTGGCAATCCGGCATGGCGATCGGTTCGATCGGCTGGTGCTCGCCGATACCGGCGTGACTTTCACCGAGGCCGGCCGCGCCTCATTCCACGTTATGGCTGCGCGGGTGCGCGAGCACGGTATGGAGGGGGTCGTCGACATTGCGATGAAGCGGCTGTTTCCTGAAGACTATCTGGCGGCTAATCCGGAGGTTCTGGCCGAGCGGCGAAGCGCCTTGTTGAAGACCAATCCGGACTTCTTCGCCGATGCCTGCGCGGCCTTGGCCGGGCTCGATTTGACGGCGAATATCGGCGCGATACGCAATCCGACGCTGGTCGTCGTCGGATCTGTGGACGCGGCGACGCCGCCCCCCATGGCGCATGAGCTCGCGCGGTCCATCGAGGGCTCCGAACTGGTCGAACTCGCCGGTCTCGGCCACGCGCCGATGGCGCAGGCGCCGGATGTCTTCGTTGACGCCATTGCTGGCTTCCTGGGCCTTGCGCGCGCTGAGCAGCCGTCGCGCGCAAGGGCCTGACCACGAAGGGGAGTCACCACAATGACCATCGCACCAATCGGCCGCTACGAGATCAATTTCCGGGATGAGGGTGAAGGCTTTCCGGTGGTGATGATCCACGGTCTTGCCGGCGATCTCAGCGCCTGGACGCCGCAGGTGGCGGCGCTGCGCGATCGCTTCCGGGTGATCAGCTTCGACAATCGCGGCGCCGGCGGCAGCTCCCAGTTGGACGAGCCAGTGAGCACCACCGATCTGGCCCGGGACACGATCGCGCTGATGGCGCATCTGGGCATCGACAACGCCCACATTGTCGGCCGCTCCATGGGCGGCGCGATCGCCCAAATCGTCGCACTGGAACGACCCGATCTCGTACGCTCCCTGGTCCTGTGCGCCTCGTTCGCGAAAATCGACCCCTTGGGCCACCGCGTGCTCACCAACATGCGGCAAGTACTGGAATGGCGGGGCGACTGGGGCGACCACGCCCGCCACTCGATCCAGAATTTCGTCGGCTCGGAGTTCTTCAATCGCGAACGCGATCAGATTGCTCGGATCGAGGCGCTGATCGGCGGAGAGACGCGGCTGCCGGCCTGCTACATCCGCCAGAACCACGCCTGCCTCGAACATGACACGCTGCCACGGCTCGGCGAGATCGCCTGTCCGACGCTAATCATGGGAGGCGGACAGGACCCGATCTGCTCGCCCACCGCGACACGCTGGATGTCGGAGGGGATCGTCGGATCGAGGACGGTCATGTTCGACGGCTGCAGCCATTTCTTCCTGATGGAAGAGCCTCAAAAGTTCATGCACGAACTCGTTGTCTGGCTGGACCAGGGTTTCACGCACTAGCAGCATTGGATAGGCCGAGGAAGGTTTTCCCTTGTTTTCTCGGAGGTTTTGCTTGTCGAGGAAACGACGGTGGATTCCAGCGCGAAGCGCAACATGCTCATGAGAAGCGGATTCTGACGTACTGCCAAGTTCCTGGAGGAGGCACTGGAAAGGGGTGATGAAGCCGAGGCATTTTCGCGGCGTGGTGTTGAGGCTGACAATGGCGTCCTGGAGATCGGCTTCGGACAGGGTGTTGAGATCGAGCCATCTGGGCAGCCATCGTCGCAATCGTCCGTTGGCGTTTTCGACGCCTCCCTTCTGCCAGGAAGCGTAGGCGTCGCAGAACCAGGTCGACATGCCGAACAGGTCGTCGAGCAGGCGGTGGCGGGCGAAGGCGGTGTCGCGATGGTTTCGGCGGCGGTCTTTCCGTTCAGCCTCGTGGCGAGCGTCACACGGGTCTTTCGGTCTTTCGCTCATGAAGGACGAGAACCGGGCGAGCGCGCTTGCAGATGACAAGATCAGCCTCCCAATGCCCGACCTGTCGGCGATCCTCGACCTCGGCCGGATGGTCATGGATGGAGCGGCGGTTCTTGATCGTATCGCGTGACAGGCGTGCTCTCATCCGGCGGCGCGTCCTGCGCCGGCGCAGGAGATAGCGCCAGAGCTCCTGGGCCTTCTGCGAGGCGCGATAGACGAAGGCGTAGATGGTCTCGGTGGCGAGCACGCGCAATTTCGGCTCCGCACCATTCTTCAGCCAGCCCGCGATCTGCTCCGGCGACCAGCCTTCCGACAGGCGCTCGATGACGAACTGGCGCAGGCGCCCGTCACTCTCGAGCACGGCATCCCGCCTCCTGCGCTCGATATAGGCTCCGTCGGCTACGACCGGCGAATAGTCGCCGCCTGGCAGCGCGTTGCGTTCCAGTTCGCGACTGATAGTCGACCGCGACCGGCCAAGGGTCTTGGCTATGCCCGCCTTCGAATGACCGGCCGCGAGGAGAATGGCAATCCGCTCTCCTTCGGCGGACGAAAGATGCTCGTAGCATGACATGGCAACACTCCCGAAAGGTCTGGAAACCAAGCCGATCCTACATCGGCTAGGGGGTGTTGCACCTCGCGCTGGAACTCAGGGACCCCTGTTTTGCGGCGCAACAATGCAGGTCAGGGGCAGTTGGGAGTAGAGCGCACGACGGTAGAGGACATCACAATGCGGTATTGAAATTCGAACTGATGTTGAAACTATGCGATCTCGCGCTGGGTTCGCCCGCTCATCTCCACCAGACGTACGGCCTTCGCCTCGTCTTGGTTGTCGAACGACGATGTGGCTTGCCTGGAATGCTCCTCCTTCCATTAGATGAGCTCTCCAGTTTTACGAGGGCACGTCGGCGCCGCGGTAGGCCGGTGCGGATTGTCGAGCAACGAACGGCCGAGCATTACCCGATCAACCGTTTCGTCTTTGATGAGCGTATTCGCTGCACTGCGACGAACTCGATCGGCGCTTCCCGGCCTCCTCGACGTGCTCTTGCGCGCAACGCCCCCCCAGCGGCGCCCTGATCAGAGCATCTCCAGCGGGATGCGGCGGCGCGGACTTGGAAAGGCGGCGTCCAAGGCAGCGAAATCGCCCGTCGACAGGGTGAGATCGGCAGCGGCTCTGTTCTCGCGAACATGTTCGGCGCTTCCGGCTTTCGGAATGGCGATCACGCCTTCGCGGCGCATTGCCCAAGCGATCGCCACCTGCGCTGGTGTCGCGCCGATCCGGTCCGCCACGGTGACGAGCGCGGGATGCGTCAGGAGCCGGCCCTGTTCGACGGGACTGTACGCCATGACCGGGATCGAGCGGGCTGCGAGCCAGGGAAGCAGTTCGTGCTCTGGACCGCGCCTCGAAAGGTTATAGAGGATCTGGTCGGCCGCGCATTCACCGCCGCCCGCCTCGATCAACTCGATCATATCTTCGGTGTCGAGATTGCTGACGCCCCAATGCCGGATTTTGCCAGCCGCCTTCAGCGCCTCCATCTCCTCGACGGTCTCCGCCAGGGGAACCGAACCTCGCCAGTGCATCAGATAGAGATCGATCCGATCGGTCCGCAGCCGCCCCATGCTCGCCTCGCAGGCGCGGGTCAGCCGGCCGCGCGACGCGTTTTGCGGATAGGCCTTGCTGACGATGAACAACTCATCGCGTACGTCCGCGAGCGCGTCGCCGATGAGACTCTCGGCGGCGCCGTCCCCGTACATTTCCGCTGTGTCGATCAGCGTCATGCCGAGTTCGACCCCAAGCCTGAGCGCCGCCATCTCGTGCGAACGCGCCGAAGCCCGCTCGCCCATCTTCCAACTGCCCAGGCCAAGCGCCGGCACCNGAGTTCGACCCCAAGCCTGAGCGCCGCCATCTCGTGCGAACGCGCCGAAGCCCGCTCGCCCATCTTCCAACTGCCCAGGCCAAGCGCCGGCACCTTCTCGCCATGCGGCAACATCACGGTCTTCATGATGGTTCCTTCGGCATCAGCGCTGTTCCTCACGGGAGGCAAGCGGCGGCTGGGCGACGAAGGCCGAGATGACGGCGCGGCTCGTCACCGATGCCCTCATCATGATCATGGCGACTTAAAATCCGAAACTAATCTTAAAAGGCGCCTACGTCACCCGAGGGGCCAATATTGGACGCGAAAAGGGGGTCACGGTTCGGCGCGATTTGACATCAGGTAGCGGCGGTGGCCACGGCTCGCAAGCTCGCCGTACTGATCTTGTCGGATTTCAATGCCTTGCCGTGACTGGATATTCAGAAAGGGATTGTGAAGTTCGTGTACTCGCTTTCCGGCCACAGTGTCGTAGACGCGGAATGACAGTTGCCGTCCCCAGCCGCCACAGCAGTTTAATCCATTGGAAAGCCGGAAGCCCAGTTCATTGATTCGACTTCAACAACGCACATTGTTCAGATTTCTGGCTGATCCCCTCGGCAGGTCCACCCGCGCTATGGAGCTGGACGGGAATTACATCCGGGCCACACGCCGCGGCCTGGTCACGTCCATCTCGTTGCAGTCGTTGGCGACCGCGCCTTCCCTTAGAAAGGGGATGCTCGGAACCGTACTGACCATCAGTTCAGGCGAGTTTGACGATGTCACGCTGAAGGGCGCGGGCCACCAAGATGCCCATGAATTTTCGGAACGGATCAAGGAAGCGTGGACTCGCTTCAATCTCGCGGCCCTCGAGAAGGAAGCGGCGCGCCTGGACAGGATCCTCGGTGAGGTGATCTCGCTGGCAGCGCCGTCCCGATACCCCGCCGCGTGTCAAATCGCGCCTCTGCTCGAACAGGCCCGTGCTCTGGATGCTTCGCTCCTGTCGAAGTTCAATGCCGAAGCCATCGGACGCGAGACTGTCGCGCGCATTGCGCCCGTCCGGAAGTTTGCAAGCGACCCGCGCACGTTACGGGCGAACGGCGTCGCGGCCTTCGTCACCGCCGAACTGGATCGCTGGAAGGATTTCTTCGACACGATCGAGAGCAAGCCGCTGACGCCGGAACAGCGCCTTTCGGTCGTCGTCGATGAGGATGCGACGCTCGTTCTAGCCGGGGCGGGATCGGGAAAGACCAGCGTCATCACCGCCAAGGCCGCCTATCTGGTCAAGGCAGGTATCCGTCCGCCGGAAGAAATCCTGCTTCTCGCGTTCGCGAAGAATGCGGCGGAAGAGATGTCGGAACGGGTCGAGGCCCGATCTGGCGTGCCCATCGTCGCGCGGACCTTCCACGCGATTGCCTACGACATTATCGGCATCGTCGAAGGGTCAAAGCCAGCTCTGGCCGACCACGCCACCGACGACATGGCCTTCACCAACCTGATCAAGCAGATCCTAAAGGACCTGGTCCACCGGCTGTCGGACGTGTCGAATGCGATCATCCGGTGGTTCGCGCATTTCCTGGTCGAGCCGAAGACCGAATGGGACTTCCAGACCAAGCACGACTTCTACACCCACATGGAGGGGCAAGACCTGCGCACGCTGCAGGGTGAAAAGGTCAAAAGTTACGAAGAGCTGCAGATCGCCAACTGGCTCTACGAGAACGGCGTCGAATACGAGTACGAGCCGGTCTACGAACACAAGATCCCCGAAACGGGCAGGCGCGATTACCAGCCGGATTTCCGCCTGACCGAAAGCGGCATCTACATCGAGCACTTCGGGGTGCGGCGTGAGAAGATGGCCGGCGGAAGCGAACGGCTGGTCACCGCGCCCTTCGTCAACTGCGACGATTACCTGGCTGGTATGGAGTGGAAGCGGCAGGTCCATACCGAACATAAAACCACCCTGATCGAGACATACAGCTATGAGCGGCAGGAGGAGCGGCTGCTGAGCGGCCTCGCCGAAAAGCTGGCACCCTATGTTACCCCGAAACCCCGTCCATTCGGCACGATCTATGACCGGATCGTCGAGTTGAAGCAGGTCGATGACTTCTCGAAGCTGCTCGGAACCTTCCTGCGCAAGTTCAAGAGCGGCGGCTACAGCCTGCAGGACTGCGAGACCAAGTCCGACCGGATGAACCTGGGCAAGCGCGCCCGGGCGTTCCTCGACGTCTTCGCGCCGGTCTTCGAGGAATACCAGAAGCGCCTTGAAGGCCGGATCGACTTCGAGGACATGATCCTGCGCGCCGCGCACTATGCGGAGAGCGGCCGCTATGAAAGCCCGTTCCGCCACATCTTGGTGGACGAGTTCCAGGACATCTCGCAAAGCCGGGCCCGGCTGGTGAAGGCGCTGAAGGCACAGCATCCGGATGTGCGGGTCTTTGCCGTCGGAGATGACTGGCAGTCAATCTTCCGCTTCGCCGGGTCCGACGTCCACTTGATGCGCCATTTCGGTCGGGAATTTGGCGGCAGCTTCGACAGCGAGACGGGCGTGCATAGGTCCGTCGATCTTGGCCGAACCTTCCGATCGGTCGACCAGATCGCTTTTGCGGCCAGAACCTTCGTGCTACGGAACCCGGCCCAGATCCAGAAGCAGATCGTCCCGGCCGGGACCGCGACCGAACCCGCCATCAGGGTCGTGACCGTCTCCAAGGGCGAGGATGAGGCGAAATTGTCCGAGGTTCTTGCCGCCATGTCAGCCGCTGTGGCACTGAAGGCGAAGCCTGCGACGGTGCTGCTTCTCGGCCGTTACCGCTTCATCGAGCCGGACCTGCAGCATCTGAGACGGCGCTTTCCGCAGCTGAAGATTACCTTCAAGACCATCCAGCCTCCAAGGGTCTGGAGGCCGATCACGTCGTCCTGCTGAACGCGGACAGCGGGCGCACGGGATTCCCGTCGGAGATCGTCGACGACCCCCTGCTGTCTCTGGTGTCGCCGGAGGAGGAGGTGTACCAGAACGCCGAAGAACGGCGCGTCATGTATGTCGCGATGACGCGGGCCCGACACACACTGACGATCCTTGCCTCGAATGCCCGGCCATCGTCCTTTGTCACTGAGCTGAAGAAGGATCCCGCCTACGGCATCGCCGCTCAACCTGGCGTGGAGCTGGAGGAACATGGCTGCGGCGAATGCGGTGGGCGGTTGTTGGGTGTCACCGGGAAGGATGGCCGCATCTGGTATCGCTGCGAGCATGTCCAGCATTGCGGAAACCTGCTGCCCGCCTGCCAATCCTGCAGAAGCGCTCTGCCCCGCCGCACGGATGGAGCCGCCGAGCTTCAATGTGGCTGCGGTACCACCTATCCGACGTGCCCCGAATGCGAAGATGGCTGGCTGGTCGACCGCAGCGGCAGCTATGGAAAGTTCCTTGGCTGCGTCCGCTATCCGACCTGCGTCGGGAAGGCGAAAATATCGAGCGGTGACCGGACCGCAGTCACGAAGCCCCGACTCCGAACCAGGGTCTGATTCCCACCCGCTCATGAACTGACCGCTTTGATGTAGGGATAGTTGCAAAGGGATTGGATTCGGCTCGGATCTTTGGTGGCGCGGTTCCAGACGTTGCAGCAAGCGTCGATGACGGCTTGCCTGTCGCGGAAGACGCAGAGGCTGAGGGGGGTCTCGCGCAGATAGAGCCACAGCCGCTCTACCGGGTTAAGTTGGGGACTGTAGGGCGGAAGCGCGACGAGGGTGATGTTCGTCGGTACGTCGAGGGCCTTTTCACCGTGCCATCCGGCGCCGTCGAGAACCATGACGACATGGACGTCTTCAGGAATGGTGTGGGCGAACTCGGCGAGGTAGAGGTTCATCATCGCCATGTCGGCATAGGGCCGGACCAGGGCGAAGGAGTCGCCGGTGGGGGTTCGACGGCGCCGAAGATGTAGGTCCATTCGAAGCGCTGGTTGTCAATCGGCGTTGGATTGGGGGTCTGACGCACTCTCGATGACGATCAGGCGGCGCCGAGCAAGCGGGCGCGTGCCGCCGGCAGGAGCGGTGACGTGAGTTAAGGCCGCAACCCCAGAGGTCATCTCCTTATGAGGCGCCGCAGATGGCCGGCGACGGTTCGGTACCGTGCGCAGGCGCCGCGGCAGAATAAATCCTGCGAACGGTTGAACGGTCAGTCCGCTGTAGCCATGTTGCGCTGCAGCATACTCGTCGGGAGGACCTGACGTAGCCAAACGTGCCCAGTTGCGTAAGCATTGCGTCCAGTCGCGTTTCAACTCCGAAATTGTGCCGTGCAAGCTGTGGGCGGAAATCTGCTCGGCGGCCAGGCACGCTTTTCCCACGAGGAATCATATGACCACCATTCGCCAACTGATCCAGAAGAGCCCGGACAAGACCAATGAGCTCTTTGCCAAACTCGTCGACACCTCCGACGCCGCGGTCAAAACACGGGACCGGCTGCTTTCTGAGCTTAAGGTCGAGATCGAGGATCAGGCCAAGCTCCAGGAGCAGCACCTCTTCCCTGTCCTGAAGAAGCACAAGGAAACAAAAGACCTCGTTGCAGACGCGCTTGACGACAACAAGGAGACGCGCAAGCTCCTGGCTGAGCTCGAGGGCACGCCGAAGGACAGCAAGGAGTTCGCTACGAAGGTCGCCGACCTGAAGAAGGTGTTCCAGCAGCACGTTCGGGACGAAAAGAAGGAGCTCCTGCC
>NZ_JAZHLI010000072.1:0-18356 GCF_036549475.1 Aurantimonas sp. A2-1-M11
CGACGCATGCTGCGATGCCTGGAACCGCGCCACCAAAGATCAAGCCCGCATCCGGTCCCTCTGCAACTATCCCTACATCAAAGCGGTCAGTTCATGAGCTGGTCGGTATCAGATGGTGAGACGGGAGGCTATGTCGGCTTCGAGTGGATCGGCAAGGAAGATTACCTCAACGAGGCAAATGCGAAGGGCCAGCGCTCCCGCGGCGCCCACGCGACGGCGGCTGACGCTGTCGTGCGTTTTGAGCAGGACGGGTGCACCGAGACACTGCTGATTGAGTGGAAGTACACCGAGAGCTACGGGGCTGGTCTCGCCACATCGGCCACCTCGACGGAGACGCGTCTCAACCGTTACGAGAAAATCGTTTTCGCACCAAAGGGCCCCATCCGCGCGGATCTCGGGCTGGCGCTGGAGGACTTCTTCTACGAGCCGTTCTACCAGCTTCTGCGCCAGCAGATGCTCGCGCACCAGATGCAGATGCGCCGCGAGGACGGCGCCGAGCGCGTCCGCGTTCTCCACATCGCGCCGCTCGCCAATCGGAAGCTGCGGCGGGTCACATCGCCGGCCATCCGCCAGAAGATCGGCGGCGATAATGCCTTCTCCGTGTTTCGATCGCTGCTGGCGAACCCGGACGACTTCATCTCCGCGGCGACGGAAAGCCTGTTCTCCCCACTTCTACAGGAGCCCGGTGAAGCCGCCGAATGGGCCGATTACCTGACGTCCCGCTACGCATTCCTCGCCGCGGACATGCGCATGAACATTGATTTCCCCGCGGGGCCTTCCGGTCGGTGCTCGACGATGACCATCTGGAGGAGCGGGGGGGGGGATACTCCGCCCAATAACGCTATAACCCTATTCTTCCAGCGATCTTGGCCATCAGCACGCCGGTCTGTCGATACACCGACAGATACACCAAACGATACACCGAGCCCAGCCCATCGCGCGACCGAGAATTTAAAACTCCGGAAATTATTTCCTGGGTTACGATCATGCGTCGCATCGAGAGGCGCGGCGCACAAGATAGGGGGGGAGCGAGCGAAAAGCTCTAACGCTGGGTCTTTACGCCCGTCCGCTGGCCCGCCGTAGTCCGAACGACAGCTTGCAGGATGACCCGGCACGGCTCGAGCTGCATCCGCGGAGTAACCCCATCGCGGCTTTCAAATTTATTTCAGGCCGTAGGGGGTACTGTCCATATGGGTAGCATTCTAGGGTTCGGATATGTCGGGATCTCGATGACGCTCCTGCCCCAACGCTGAACGGAAGGGGCGCGACGTTCCACGCCAGATCCCACTTCCGCAGGCCCAGATTGGCCATCACGGCGCCCATACTCCCCGTGGGCTCGTCAAGCGCATCTCGCCGCAATCGAAGATCGGGGTCACACCGTCGGGTCGGATAAGCCGATCAGAGGACTATCGGCGGCTGTGGAAAGATTGGCTACACGTGGTAGTATAAGCTGGTCTCGTATTTGGGAGGGCGTAATGCAGGCCAAAGACGTTATGACAGATGAGGTCATAACTGCCCGCCCCGGTGCGACCGTGTCCGAGATCGCCGAGTTGCTTTTGAAGCATCGCATTAGCGCGGTCCCGATACTGGATGAAGCCGATCGGGTCGTCGGGATCGTCAGTGAGGGCGATCTCGTGCTTCGCATAGACGATGCTGCTGATCATGGATCGTGGTGGCTCCGATTATTCGCGGGTCCAGGATCGCCAGCCGCATACGTCAAGCGGCACGGTCGTCGCGCGGAAGATGTCATGACACGAAATGTGATCTCGGTCGCGCCGGAAACGCCGTTGGGTGAAATCGCTCATTTGCTGGAGCGCAGACGCATCAAGCGGGTGCCCGTTATTGATCAAGGAGGGCGATTGGTAGGGATCATAAGCCGATCCAATCTTTTGCAAGGCCTCGCGATCACCAAACCGTTGCCAGACACCAAACCCAGCGATGAAGCCTTGCGCAAGCAGGTTTCCGAGGCTTTGAAGGTAGCACCCGGGTTTGTCTCGACTGGAGTGAACGCGACAGTCACGGACGGGCTCGTCGATCTCTGGGGGATCGTCTGGACAGATGATGAAGAGCGCGCTGCCCGTCTTGCGGCGGAAAACGTCGAGGGCGTGCGTGGAGTTACGTCCCATCTCGGTCGGATGTCACCTTACCTTGGGACAGAGTGATCTCGTGCTTCCATGTCGCCTTTGCGGGCCGGCATCAGGCATCCTTCTCGGCGTCGGGGCTTGCCATCTTTTAGATCTTTCTCCGCATGCTGCCCGTTCCGTCCACATCTGATAAGGCTAAGTTAGCGCCCCAACTTTGTCACGATTCCGAATGCAAATTCCTGACGAAGGCCAAGATAGAGGGGAAATTCGATGCGCCAGAAAATATCTCTCGATAAAGAAAGAGAAATTGGCGCTCGCTTACGCGGCTATAGAAACTATCGCGGATTGTCACAAAGCGATTTGGGCAACCATTTGGGAGTTACATTTCAGCAAATCCAGAAGTACGAGAAAGGCGTCAACCGGATTTCTGGCAATCGCATCTTGGAAATTGCGAAACTTCTGCAAATCCCAGTCGCTACCTTACTCGGCGACGAGGGTACTGATGATCGTCTCAGTGCTATTTCACCCGAAACATTGGGTTTGATCCGGCGCCTGGAAGCGATGCCAGAATTGTCGCGGCGATCATCAATCATGGCGATTGATCGCATCATAGATGCCATCGAGAGCGCGAACCCGGAACGGGACCTGGCATAATCCTCGAACGCCCGTGCATCTGGTTGCGATTGCTACCGGCTTCCTTGTTTTGGTCATCCCCACCGAGCGGTCCGGACGATCCTGATGAACACAAAAAGCCCGGCCGCTCCAATAGTCTAATGAACGACCGGGCCCCTCTCACGCACTCACGATGCGCGCCTGCTATGCTATCGTTAGGTGATGGATGCAGCAATGCGAGCGCATTCTCTCCGCCAGGTGGGGCGAGCCCCGATACGAGCATCGGGGCTCCGTGGAGGGTTAGACACCCATCAAACGGTAACCAGTTGCCGACTGATCGCATTCAGAAACAAAGACTGTACGCTGCGCAGGCGGATCCGGGCTTTGTTGAAACGAACTGGGGGGTAGAGTCCCAGGCGCCCACCCGGATCCGCACAGGCGTGATCGCGTCGCTTCAGCCACGCCGCCACACTGTTCATAAGGTTTGAGACTTTTCTGCGCCCGCCCCGCTCCGAGTGCATGGCGACTTCTGGCGCCCCTGCCGGCCTCGCGCAGTCGCCGGAGCCAAGCCGTCCTAGCCTTGACCGCGAGGTTGCCAAGGTTCGCCGCCTCGAGCTTTCGTCGCCGCTGCGGCCTTCGGAACGTGATGCGCTATTCGTCATGTCGGCCGACGGTGGCCCATGCTCAACCGCGAATAGACGTGAGATAGTCCTTGGTGCGCGTGGTCTGAAGACCCGCCATCCCAAACTGATGCTCGAGCCTCTCCCAAGCGAGGAACTCCGCTCGCGAGATGCGATACCTTTCACACGCTATCTCGGTAGTTAGATCCCCCCGGGCCACAGCATCAATGACTTGCGCCTTTCGACGAGGCGTCCATCTTTTAACGTCCGTTGAAGGCAAGTCCTCACGCATGGCAGGTCACCTTGGATAAGATCAAGGTCTCACAAATTATAATTGAATGCGGCTGTATTTTGACGTTGGCAATTCCTCTTCAAAGCACTATGCCAAGCATAACAATGTATCTCGTTCGGTCGGCGTACTCACTAGTCCCGCCACCAGCCTCGCGCGCGATCGCAACCACCAACCGGGAAGGCCTCGTGCTGGCCGCCAAGTCCTTCGAGGGCAATCCGTATGATGGCCACACGCTCGCAGCAACCGTCGACCTGCCGTCGCGACGGGGCCTGGAAATGATTTCTATAATCCGGTCCACAACGGACGAAGGTTGGCCACGGCCTCCCGATACCGTTGCCCAGGACGCGGAGCGGCTTTCGAAGTAGCGCCCCGGCTTCGATTCGAGCGCAGGATCAAATCTGTACAAAAACCTCATTCAGCAGGACGGCGCAAATTCCTCGATAACGCTACAGCGCCAACTTGTAGCCGATGTGGCTCCCTACGAAGCCTATTCTTTCGTAAAATCGGTGGGCGTCAGGACGCTCCTTATCGGTGGTAAGCTGGACGAGACTGCATCCTCTGGTCCTGCACTGGGTTATCGCCCACTCGAACATTCGTTGCCCAAGTCCCGATCCACGGTGCGCGGTCGCAATCCTGACGCCCTCGATCTGACCGCGCCAAGCACCGCCGTGAGCGAGGCCTGGGATGAAGGTAAGCTGAAGTGTTCCAACCACTTCCCCATTCATGGTTGCGACCACCTGCACCTGGTTGGGATCGGCATCGATTTCCTGGAGAGCTCTGACATAATTGGGGTTCAGTGGAGAACTGGCGTCCTCCCGTTTCTGTCCAAAAATATCATCGGCAAGAAGGGCGATGATGGCAGGGAGATCGCCAGCTTGGGCAGGGCGGAACGTCACTTCAGACATTGAGGAGGGGCTCGCCTACGTTGTCGCCGACCGCTTACCTCTTATCAGATATTATTTCTGATTGCCGGATCGGGCCGAAGGAGACCAGCAGCTCCCGAGTAAACGCGAAAGGAAAGCCGCCGATCGGTTCTCGACCCCAAATCTGCCAGACAACTTGTGAGCGCATCAAGCTTGAAAGCCGACGATCCCCCGTCACCAGCCGTAGGTAAAGGTCGCGCCGCTGTTGCCGTTGCCGGATTGGACGACGGCGTCGCGCGCCCCGCATCCAAATTGGAAGAGACCGTAGGCGTTGCCGTCGCCGTTCTGCTCCAGCGTGCCGGAATGGCCGTTCCCGCGCTGCTGGACGAGACCGACATTGCCCCGTCCGCGCTGGGCGAGGCCGGCGTTGTTGCCTTGGCCCTTCTGCCGGATCGAGCCGTCCTTGAGGCCGTTGTAGAGAGAATAGATCCGTAGCCCCGCTTCGACGGCCCCGGTCGTCTGCCGGTCAACCGGGGCGAAGGTCCAGGACACTTGGCCGCCAGCGGCCGCGGGCGTGGCGAAGGTCGCCGGGGCGGCGATCGTGATGGCAAGGGCGGCCGCAAAGGCGTTCGCGGAAATGAAGGTCATTGAGATCTCCGTTCCACGGTCTGTTCCGGGACATGCGTGGACTGTAGGAAGGGTCCCCCGCCAGACCGGCCTGGCAAGGCAGGGTATTGTCGATTCGTCAGATCCCGCCGCCGACTCGGTCGGAGCAGGATATCGTCTTGCCATCGACGACGACGGCCAGATCGGCATCGTAGCCGGAGCCGCCAGCGCCGAGCGTCACCCTGCCGAGCTGCTCCGTTCCGCCGGAATCGATGGCGAAGGGCCCGCCCTGTCGGATGTCGGTTCCCTGCCCCGAGATGTGGAATGCATACTCACCGCGCGTCGCCTTCTCGGCATGGACGAGCGCGGTCAGTTCGACCGTTCCACCCCGGCGCGAGACGTCGAGCTCGCACCGGACCAGCGCCTCGCCCGATCGCGTGACCGCTGGGCCGGCGAAGGCGGCGCTGGTGGCGCCGAGGAGAACCAGAGCCGCGGCGAGGCGGTGGCGAGGACGGAGCAACTGCATGGTGGGCCTCATCAATGGGACGGGAGCGGAACGGGTGGGTCGCGCCGTTCGGCGCGGATCAGTCGCAGGCCTGGACGAGGGCCGCGACGTTACCGCTGCCGCCCTGCGCGACGTCGGCCGAGCAGCCGCGTCCAACCTGAACACCGGCCGCTATGTTGCCGTGGCCGTCCTGAGAGAGGATCGTCGTGTGGTTGGAGCCAAACTGACCGATGCCGGCGGAGTTGCGGCTGCCGTTCTGGTAGGTCGCGCCGTAATGCCGACGCCCTTCCTGACCGACAACCGACAAATTGTGCGAACCGCGCTGCTCGCCGACCGAGCGGTTGTACCGGCCGTCCTGTTGGACGCGGATGCGGTTGCGGTAGCCCTGCTGGGACCCGCCGGCGGAGTTCGACCAACCGTACTGGTCGAAGCGCACGTTGTTGGCGGACGCTGGGGTCGCGACCGTCAGGCCGGCGAGAACGACGAGGGCGGAAGCAAGGGGCAAGCGGATCATCTGGGCGTCTCCGACAAGAGCACATCGGCTCGGGATGGAATGACCCGAACTTGAACCCCGACGCCGGAACCCTCGCTGAACGTGTCGTTCACACGGCGTTCAGCGCCTCACGATGACCGGGAGGGCCGAAAGCGAAGGGTGGGCTTCCGGGATCTTAGGCCCATGACTCTGTGCCGGTGGAACCACAGCGGCTGTCCGAAACGTTCATTCTCTTCCATGGAGGAAGAGATCATGTCGAATACCAAAAGCGGGGCGTCCAGCGAGAACAGCGTTTTCGAGGATCCAGAATCGCCTGACGTCAACACGGGTAAAAGGCTGCCGCCAAAGGACGTGGACGAGTCCCTCGGCGAAGCCTTCGAGGAGACGATGGACGAGGAGACCGACTCTCCCAAGGATGATCCGGCAAGGGAGCGCTCACGATGAATGTTGAAACCGAGATCCGGCAAGCCATCATCGACGAGTTAAAGCGCCCACAACAGCGGCTCTCGGCTCAGAGTCCAGGCGACTGACGA
Organism: Aurantimonas sp. A2-1-M11; assembly: GCF_036549475.1. Taxonomy (NCBI): domain Bacteria; kingdom Pseudomonadati; phylum Pseudomonadota; class Alphaproteobacteria; order Hyphomicrobiales; family Aurantimonadaceae; genus Aurantimonas; species Aurantimonas sp. A2-1-M11. Next base: position 6,609 of record NZ_JAZHLI010000072.1, read on the forward strand.
CCAGGTCACGATCAATGGGCCAGTCAATCTCGACGATCTGGTGATGGTCGTGATGGGGTCGGTCGCCGGCGGCCCATGAGAACGAAATCAGCCCTCCGCCGTTTTTGATCTTCAGAGAAGGGAGGTCGACATGACGAGTGATTCACTGGCAGGCCTCGGCAAGAAGGCGAAGGGTTACACAAAGGAGCTCGTGGCGGAGTTCACCGGCGACGCGCGACTTCAGGAAGAGGGCCGGCGCGAAATTGTCGAAGGTCGGCGAGAGGGTATTGCCTCGACGTCCGACGCTTCGTCCTCTGTCAGCCCCCGTGGCGGCGCCCGTGAAACGCCGGATCAATTACCCCGGGCAGCCGCGATGAGACATCCTTGAATTTCTCCGCCATTTCGGGCGCGCCATCGGCCGAAGGCTCAGCCGCAGCTCTGCGCCATAAGCTGCCAATCACAGCGGTCTTTCCAGAACCGGACCGGCAAAATCCTCTGATTGCAGGTGTGGGCCGATTGCAGACCGCCCGGTTTGGCGACAGAGATTTCGAAAAACCGCCACGTTGTAGCGTCCAGCGATTGTGGGACCGATCCACCACGCCAAAGGCGGGCTTAGCGCGCGGGCTGGTTCGGCGACACCGCGGAGACCAGCGCGAAATGAACGATCATGAGCCCTCGCGCGGTTTCCTGCCCCCCCTGTCTCGGGATGCCTCCGCTTTCCCAGTGCTTCCTCGGGGCTGATTTCACTTGAAGGTTGCGGTATCGTCTAGGTCGGCTTCACCAACCGCGTTGATCTGCCAGCATTATACACAAGGACAAGCCATTAGCTCGATCCGATCCATCGATTTGCGTCTCATTGACGACCTCTTCGACTTTGTCCGGGGACCAGGCTTCGTGCTGGAGTTTTCCGACACCAGCTTCTCGGACTTCTTCGTCTCCGAACTCAAACTCGACATCGACGATCCGAAATATGCGGCAAACGGCGGATCGAAGGGCAAACGCCTGCGCTACTTCCTCCAGGTCTGCGATAATGCTATCGCCGTTCGCGCCTTGGAAGCGCTCTGGGAGCATCGCACAGAGTATCTCGCCCGCTCCGGCGGCAAAGATCCTGTCGCCAATGCGGAGACACGCTACCAAGGCTTGATCAGCCGCCTCTCGGGCGGCGCTGCACCACAGCGCCCATCGGCAAACCCGCAGCCCGAGGCGATCGTCAAGGTCAAGGCCGACCTGCTGCATGTCACGGCGTTGGCGCCGCACGCGCGTGGTTATGCGTTCGAAGAGCAGAAATAATTTCTGACAAAGATTCCGCCTCATCGATCCTCACGTCCGGCAGGATGGGGATAGGACTCTTTGCTTGCCTTGGATCGCCCGCCAAAATGCAACGTTGCTTTACAGAACACTCAGTTGTCGAGCGAAAACCGTGAGGGCGCCTCGTCCATACTACGCAGCCCCTGAATTCGGCGGATTCTTGATCGGATCTCGGCGAGGAAGGTGTTTGCCAGCATCGACAGCTTTTCTCCCTTCGGCGTTACAAGCCAGGATGTCATCCTGATATGCTGACGCAGTGAGCAGAAGGCCAGCCGATCATCCCTCGCGCCTGCCGAAGCAAGAGATGGGACAATCGACACGCCATAACCCTCCGCGACCATTGCGCATGCAGCATCCGCCATCTGCACTTCGGCCACCGGCCGCATGCGCGCTCCCGCTCCCTGGAACGCCGCTTCGATGATGGGGAAAGAGAGATCTTCACGCCCGAGCGCGACCAATTGTTCGCCGTCCAGTTCCCGTATGTCGATCATCTCGGCCTTTGAGAGCCGATGGCCGGCGGGCACTACGCAGACCAGTTCGATTGCCTCAAATTCGCGGGTCTCAAGTGCCGGCGACGTCGCCGGTAGCAGGCTGATTCCGAAATCAGCTTTTCCGGTAACCATTGAATCTTCGATGCTTCGTGATGTGCGGGTAAAGAGTTGCAGCCGCAGTTCGGGGCTGCGCTTGAGGAGTGCGGCAGCCGCCTGTGGCGCGATGTGCATACCGAGCCCCGGAAAGGTGACAGCCGAGACCTCGCCGCGCTCGAGATTGCGGATCGATTCCGCAAGGCGGGTGATGCGCATCAGCCCAGCCTCGATCGCCTCGGTCTCGGCGAATAGTTGCCTGGCCTCAACTGTCGGCTTCAGGCGCCCCTGCCCGCGATGGAAAAGCGAAAAGCCACAGGTCTCCTCGAAACCTTTGAGGAGCTTGGTGACCGCGGGCTGAGTCACGAACAGGCGTTCGGCCGCCTCGGTGACCGAGCCTGCCTTCATCACGGCATTGAAAGCCGACAACTGACGCATGTTGGGTTGCGGCATTCTGACAACCTTATAACCCGATGGAATGGATTCATCCTATAATTTCATTTGCATGGAATGGGAAATGATCAAACGATGAGCCTGCTTATAAATTGGGATCGGCAGGGGAAATCATGAAAAAGCACCTCACCATGCTCGCGGCTGCGAGTTCGCTCCTCGCGGCGGTCAGCGCGCAGGCTCAAACCAAAACGCTGACTGTCGGCGGCTACGGCGGCTCCTTCGAGACTCTGATGAAAGATCTCATCATACCCGAGTTCGAGAAGACCCACGACGTCACCATTCAGTTCGTCGCCGGCAACTCTACCGAGAACCTCGCTCGGCTTCAGGCTCAGAAGGGCAACCAGGAGCTCGACGTCGTGATCCTCGACGATGGCCCGATGTACCAGGCCGACGCTCTGGAATTCTGTGCGCCCCTAGACGAAGCGACCAGAACCGATGCGGATGTTTACGACCTTGCGCAGATCGGGCCGAACTCAATCGGTATCGGCTTCGTGGCAACCGGCTTCACTTACAACGCCGAATGGTTCGAGGAGAAAGGCTGGGAACCGCCGAAGAGCTGGAAGGACCTCACGGATCCGAAGTTCGAGCAGATCCTGTCGATACCGCCGATCTCCAACACCTACGGTCTGCACACGTTGGTGATGATGGCGCGGCTGAACGGCGGCGGCGAGAGCGATATCGACCCCGGATTCACGGCGATGGCCGACGACGTTGCGCCCAATGTCCTCGTCTTCGAGCCGTCTTCCGGCAAGATGTCCGAGCTGTTTCAATCGAAGGAGATCGCCCTTTCGATCTGGGGCTCGGGCCGGACGAAGTCGCTCGCCGACACCGGCTTCCCCGCGAAGTTCGCCTACCCCGAGGAGGGCGCGGTTGCGCTGATGCTCGCAGCCTGCCCGGTGGTCGACAGCGACGCGCCGCAGGCGGCGCAGGATTTCATCAAGTACCTTCTCGATCCTGAAATCCAGGTCAAGCTGGGTGATGCGATGGGTTCGGGGCCGGTCAACAAGAAGACCGAGTTGCCGAAGGAACTTGCCGAGACGCTGCCTTACGGCCCGGAGAAGATCGCCCAGCTCGTGACTGTCGACTGGGACACGATCAACCCGAACCGCCAGGAATGGACCCAGCGCTGGGCGCGCGAAGTCGAGCGCTGACCGACACGGGCCTCTCCATCGCAGAAGGCGGGAATGTCTCGCCTTCTGCGACGATCTCCTGCGGGCTGAGCAAACGCAAATGGCAATTCTGGAACTACACGATCTGACAAAGCGCTTCGGCGAGACTGCGGCCGTCGATCGTTTCACGCTGGCAGTGGAAAAAGGCGAGTTCGTCTCGCTGCTCGGGCCGTCTGGCTGCGGCAAGACCACCACGCTTCAGATGATCGCCGGCTTCGAGACGCCGACGAGCGGCTCGATCTCACTCAACGGCCGCGATCTGTCCAGGGTGCCCGCGCGCGAACGCGGTCTCGGCATCGTCTTTCAGACCTATGCGCTCTTCCCGCATATGACGGTCGAGGAAAACGTCGGTTTCGGCCTGGAAATGCGCAAGGTTCCGGCCGACGAACGCAAGCGGCGCATCGCCCAGACCCTCGATCTCGTGCACCTTACGCACCTGTCGACGCGCTATCCGCGACAGATGTCGGGCGGCCAGCGCCAGCGGGTTGCGCTTGCCCGCGCGCTGGTCATCGAACCCGAGCTGCTGTTGCTCGACGAGCCGCTCTCCAATCTCGACGCCAAGCTGCGGGAGGAGATGCAACTCGAGCTCAGGCGCATCCAGCAGGAAGCCGGCGTCACCACACTGCTCGTCACGCACGACCAGTCCGAGGCGATGGCGCTGAGCGATCGCATCGCAGTCATGCAGGGGGGCCGCCTGATTCAGGAGGCAACACCCTTCGACGCATATGACCAGCCGAAGAATGCCTTCGTGTCGAGCTTTCTCGGCAAGAGCAATGCGATCAACGCCCATCTCGAAACTGCCGGCAGCGAGGGAACGATCCTTCGCTGCGGGGAGATCCGCCTCAACGGACCCGGCTGCCCCGAGCAGCCGGGGCCCGTTCTGATCTCGCTACGGCCGGAGCGGATCGAATTCTGCAATGAGGGGGATGCGCTGGTCCGCGGGCGCGTCAGCGAGCGCATCTTCCTCGGCGATCAGTGGCTGCTCAAGGTCGAAACCGGGCTTGGCGAGCTTCTTGTCGTGCGCCGCAACAGCGGTCGGCGCGAACCGGAACTCGGTGAGGCGGTGGGACTCACCTGGCAAGCCGAACACCTGCGCATTCTTGGTGCGGAGGCAGTGGCATGACGAGCGACCGCGCCCGTCCGTGGCTGTTGAGCGCACCGGCCCTCGTACTCTTCCTCGTCATGCTGGTGACGCCGCTCGTCATGACGGCGATGCTGTCCTTCAACAGCTTCGACTTCTACGGCGGCATTCAACCGACATTCGGCCTCCATAACTACGCGGACGTTCTCAGCGACTCCTATTTTTACGAGATCTTCCTGCGAACCTTTCTGATTGCCTTGGCAACGACCGTTATTTGCGCCGTGATCGGCACGCCGCAGGCCTATTTCCTGCTGCGAATGCATCCCTTTTGGCGGTCGGTGATGATCCTCGTGGTGCTCGGACCACTGCTCATTTCTGTCGTGGTGCGCACGCTGGGCTGGGCGATACTTCTGGGCAACAACGGCGTCATCAACGAGGCCTTGCGCGCCCTGCATCTCATCGATCAGCCGGTGAAGATGATGTACACCTCCGGCGGCATCGTGATTGCCCTCGCTCATGTCATGGCGCCCTTCATGATCCTCGCGGTCTGGGCGGCGCTCCAGCGTCAGGACCCGGCAACGGAAAAGGCGGCCGAGTCTCTTGGGGCAAAGCCCGCAATGGTGTTTCGCCGGATCGTCCTGCCCCAGGCGATGCCCGGTATCCTTTCGGGATCGCTGATTGTCTTCTCGCTGTCAGCCAGCGCTTTCGCCACCCCCGCCATTCTGGGCGGACGACGCGTGAAGGTCGTCTCGACCACCGTCTATGACGAGTTCCTGAACACCTTGAACTGGCCGCTTGGCGCGGCGATCGCGATGATCCTCCTCATCTCGGTCCTGACGATCATGCTTGCCTGGAACCGGTTGGTGGAGAAGCGTTTCGCGGGGGTGTTCGAATGAGAGGAAACAGCCTCTTCGCCAAGCTTTTCAGCGTCGTCTTCGCGGCCTTCATGCTGGCGCCGCTGTTGGTCGTCATCGGCGTCTCGTTCACTCCCGAGGGCTTTCTCGAATTCCCACCCTCAGGCTTTTCCTTGCGCTGGTACCGAGCCATTCTGGACAATCCCGACTTCATCCAGGCGGCGATCATCAGTCTGCAACTCGGCGTTGCTTCGGCGACGATCGCCACCGTGCTCTGCGTTCCGGCAGCACTCGCCATCGGATCGGGACGGTTCCGGGGCCGCGAGGCACTCCAGGCGCTTTTCCTCTCGCCGCTGACGGTGCCGACGGTCGTGCTCGGCATCGCATTTCTGCGGTTCCTGTCGAGCGCTGGCCTAAACGGGACCTTTTGGGGGCTCACGCTCTGCCACGTCATCATCATCGTGCCGTTCGTGCTGCGCCTTGTGCTGGCTTCGGTGATCGGTCTCGACCCTTCGCTGCCACGAGCCGCGACCTCGCTCGGCGCAAGCTCATGGACGGTATTCCGGCGGATAACCCTGCCGGCGATCATCCCCGGCGTTGTCGGCGGTTGGATGCTCGCTTTCATCACCAGCTTCGACGAACTCACTGTCACCGTCTTCATCGTCAACCCGGCGACAACGACACTGCCCGTCAAACTCTTTTCTCACATCACCCAGACCACCGACCCGTTGGTCGCATCGGTCTCCACGGTCGCCATCCTGTTCACGGTCGCCCTGATGCTGATCGTCGACCGGCTCTACGGGCTCGACCGTCTGCTCATTGGAGAAGGATCCCGCTGATGCTCAGCGACGCGATCGTCATCGGCGGCGGCCTCGTCGGCGCCGCAACCGCCTATGGCCTGACCAGACAAGGTCTGTCCGTCACCGTTCTCGATGAAGGCGACGTCGCCTTCCGCGCTTCCCGAGGGAACTTCGGCCTCGTCTGGGTGCAGTCGAAGGGTGACGGACAGCCCGACTATGCCATCTGGACCCGCAAGAGCGCGGATCTGTGGCCGGGCCTCGATGCCATGCTGAAGGAAGAGACCGGCGTCTCGACCTTCTACGCCAAACCTGGCGGGGTGCATTTCTGCCTGTCCGAGGCCGAGATGGAGAGTCGCCGGGCTCTGCTCTCCCGTCTCCACAACGTCCACGGCGCCGCGCATTATGGCGCGCGGATCGTCGACCGCAAGGAGCTCGACGCGATGCTTCCGGGCCTCGGCCCGGAGGTCGTCGGCGGGACCTATTGTGAGCATGACGGTCATGCCAGCCCGCTCTACCTGTTGCGCGCGCTACACGATGGGCTGAAACGCCGCGGTGGAACGATCGTGGCCGATGCGCGGGCGACCGGCATCAGCCGCGATGGCGACGCCTATGCCGTGACCACCCGTGCCGGCACCTTCCGCGCCGGGCGCGTTGTGCTCGCCGCTGGCCTCGGCAACAGGCCGCTGGGAAAGATGGTGGGGCTCGACCTGAAGATCGCCCCACTGAAGGGTCAGATTCTCGTCACCGAGCGCACCCGGCCGCGCCTTCCCATGCCGACACACGTCGTGCGGCAGACCGGCGAGGGCTCGATCATGATCGGCGACAGCCACGAAGATGTTGGCTTCGACGTCTCCTCCTCGAGCGACGTCATGGCAACGCTCGCCTCGCGCGCGATACGGATGTTCCCCTTTCTCAAGGACCTCAGGGTCGTGCGTGCCTGGGCGGCACTCAGGATCATGAGCCCGGACGGGTTTCCAATCTACCAGCAGTCCGAGACCCATCCCGGCGTCTTCTCGGTCAACTGCCATTCCGGCGTGACGCTCGCCGGTTCCCACGCGCTCGCTCTCGCACCGATGATCGCCAAGGGCGAACTTGGCAATGAGCTGGCCGCATTCACCGCAAGGAGGTTCGATGTCCCAGCGAATTGACGGGAGCGGCGAGACGGTCCGCTTCACTTTCGACGGCAGGGACATCTCGGCCCGCGCCGGCGAGACGATCGCCGCGGCGCTGATCGCCGATGGCGAAACGACGACACGCCAGTCGGTCGTCACCGGGGCGCCGCGCGGCCCCTTCTGTATGATGGGTGTCTGCTTCGAATGCCTGGTCGAGGTGGACGGTGTGCCAAACCGGCAGGCCTGCATGATCGAAGTGCGGCCTGGAATGGCCGTTTGCCGCCAGAAGGCGGAAGAGGTGGTGGCATGAAGAGTTACGACGTGGTCATCGTCGGCGCCGGACCAGCGGGCATGGCGGCGGCGGCAGAGGCGAGTCGGGCGGGACTCTCGACCCTGGTCCTGGACGAGCAGACGCGCCCCGGTGGCCAGATCTATCGCGACGTCGAAGCGTCGAACCCCGTGCGCCGGAGGATCCTCGGACCAGACTACGACATCGGTCTCGGGCTTGCCGCCGCTTTGCGCGCGTCGAATGCCGAGTACGTGCCCGGCGCCGTCGTCTGGAACATCGACGGCGACAAGCGTATCGACTACTCGGCCGGCGGCAGCTCGCACAGCGTCTCGGCCGACAGTCTCATTGTCGCGACAGGAGCCCTTGAGCGGCCGACGCCGATGCCAGGCTGGACATTGCCCGGCGTCACGAGCGTCGGCGCCGTGCAGATTCTGCTCAAGTCGTCGGGCATCGTGATGGAAGACCTCGTCCTGGTCGGCTCCGGCCCGCTGCTCTGGTTGGCAGCCACGCAGCTTATCGCTGCCGGCACCCCGCCGACGGCCATCGCCGAAACCGTGCCGAGGAGCCGCTACGTCCAGGCCGCGAAGCAGATCGGCAAGGCTTTGCCGGGCTGGCGCTATCTCGCCAAAGGCTTTTCGATGATGCGGGCCGTCAAGAAGGCCGGCGTGCCGATCTACCGCGACGCCACGGACATCGTCATTGAGGGGAACACCGCGGCAGCAGCCGTGACCTTCACGAGCGGCGGCAGAAGACACCGGATCGAAACCGGCCATGTCGCCCTCCATCAAGGGGTTGTGCCAAACCAGCAGATGACCCGGCTGCTCAATTGCGAGCATTGCTTCGACGCCAGCCAGCGCGCTTTCCTGCCGGTCCTCGACGAAGATTTCGAGACGAGTGTCGCGAACGTCTTCGTTGCCGGCGACGGCGCTGGCATCGGCGGCGCAAAGTCGGCGGCAATGCGTGGCCGGCTTGTCTCCATGCGGATCATCGAGAAGTCCGGCAAGCCTGTCCCGGAAGGTCGCGAAAAGCTGCGTGCCGGACTGCGCCAGGACGCCGCCGTGCGGCCCCTTCTTGAAGCGCTCTACGAACCATCCAAGGACGTGCTTGTGCCGCAGGATACGACGCTGGTCTGCCGCTGCGAGGAGATCACTGCGGGTCAGATCCGGGAGGCGGTGGCACTGGGCGCGCCGGGGCCAAACCAGATCAAGTCGTTCCTGCGATCCGGCATGGGTCCTTGCCAGGGACGAATGTGCGGTCTGGCTGTCACCGAGATCATAGCTGCCGCGCGAGGCGAGGAACCATCGACGGTTGACTATTATCGCATCCGTCCACCGCTGAAGCCGCTGCTGCTGTCGGAACTGGCCGGGCTGGATTACGGGGCGCCCCGCGAGGCGGCCGAATAGCACAAGGTCGTTTGCACGATGCGGAGCGGCGATCGCGCTTCTGTCGCTTGTTCGACCATGGTTCTTGCAGAAAGCCGGTTCTTGGCTTTCCCGACCATGTCCTCACCCGAAAGGCGTTGTTCATGACCAACCGGACGGCGGATCTCCTCGTGATCGGTGGTGGCATCCATGGCTGTTCGGCGGCGCTCCACGCCGCCATGCGCGGTCTCGACGTTGTGGTCATCGAGAAGGACACGGTGGCGCGCCACGCCTCGGGCGTGAATGCCGGCGGCGTGCGCCGGCTTGGCCGCCATTACGCCGAAGTCCCGATCTCCCAGCGTTCGATGGAGATCTGGCACCGGATCGGTGATCTCGTCGACGACGATTGCGGGTTCCAGAAAGCCCCGCAGATCAAGGTCGCCGAGACCGAGGCGGAACTCGAGACGCTGGCTTCCCGCGCGGCTGACCTGCGAACAATGGGTTTCGAGCACGAGGTCATCCTTGACCGGACGTGTCTGCGCGAAGAACTACCGGCGGTGGCCGCGCACTGCGTCGGCGGGCTCGCGAGCCTGGACGATGGCTTCGCCCTGCCCTACCAAACGACCTTCGCCTTCCAGCGCAAGGCGCAATCGCTTGGCGTCCGCTTCGAGGAAAACTGCCGCGTCCAAAGGGTGGAGCGGGTTGGGTCCGATTTCAGGGCGAGCACCAATCGCGACGACTTCACGGCCCGGCGGCTTCTCAACTGCGCCGGAGCATGGGCTGGTGAGATCGCCCGCCAGTTCGGCGAGCCAGTGCCGGTCGAAGCGATCGCTCCGATGATGCTCGTCACCCAGCGCATGCCGCATTTCTGCGACGCGGTGGTAGGCGGCACCGGCCGGCCGCTTTCCTTCAAGCAGATGGCCAACGGAACCGTCGTCATCGGGGGCGGCAGGCGCGGCCGGGCCAAGCCCGAGACCAACGTTTCCGAGATGGTTTTCGGCGAGCTTCAGCAGACCGCCGAGACAGCAATCGCGATCTTCCCGATCATGCGGGACGCCACGATCGTGCGATCCTGGGCTGGCATAGAAGGGCGCATGCCCGACGACATCCCGGTGATTTCGCTCTCGTCGACTGAGGAGGGCGCTTATCACGCCTTCGGCTTTTCGGCCCATGGCTTCCAGATGGGGCCGGCTGTCGGCGAGATCATGGCCGAACTGGTCGCCAGTGGCCGGACCAACGCGCCGATCGCGCCGTTTTCGATCACCCGCTTCGCCCCGGGGGCAAAAGCCTTCGGATCAACTCTCACGCAAGACCAAGGAACATCCGCGTGATCACCCGCCACATCCAGACGAAAATCAATCACCGCGTCGTCGAGCATAACGGCGTCCTCTACTTCGGCGGCCTCGTCGCCGACGACAAGTCGAAGGATATGAAGGGCCAGACTGCCGAGATCTGCGCCAAGATCGACGACCTCCTGGCTCAGGCCGGCTCCTCGAAGGAGAAGCTCCTGACGGCAATGCTCTACATCTCTGACTTCTCGCAGAAGGACGGCATGAACGAAGCTTGGCTGGAGTGGATCCCGGCCGAGCACCTGCCGACCCGGGCAACGATCGGTGTTGCCGAGCTTGGCAAAGACGTCCTGATCGAGGTCGTCGTATCGGCTGCAAAATAAGCGCTTGCGCCTCGGCTCTCAGGAGTCGAGGCGCTTTCTTGTTTTCGCCCATGGGACCGTTGGCGTCGCGAGGAGGCGTGTGGCGAGAGCTCTCGCAGTTCGACAGTACCTCCTGCCGTTTGCTCGATCCCCTGTCTCGGCACTGGGACCGTGCCCATCGAGCCGCCCTCGACCTGTGCCGGAAATGATTTCCACGCTTCCGGCGACGACCAGCGTCGGACCGCCTTTGGGTCGGGACAATCGTTGCATCGGCAAACGGCGTTTGAGGAAGTCATAGGGGCGTTTGGCCCCTTCGGCACCGATGGCAGTCGGATCACCATCTGTTTCAGCCTGCCTCGATCCACGGTCGACGACATGGCAGTGGCTCTTCACCGACTGACCGGGCAATCTCTTCAACCCCGATGCCCCAGCGATCTCAGGACATCGAACCCGGTTCGGGCTGCCGACGCAGATGCGGCTTCGACTGGAAGGTCCAGCCATCCTCGTAGCGATCGGTCAGATCACTGACGCGGCGTTCGGCGCCGTCACGGTCGAAGCCAAGCTTCACCAGCCGTCGGACGATCCCGTGGTGGAAGTCGACAAGCTTTGTCTGGTTGTCCTTCGCGATGAGGTCGGTAATGAGCCAGTGAAGCGCAACGCGCGCTGCGTCGTCGCGCGACGGGATCCGCTTGCGCTTCTGATCGGCGCGATAGGCCCGTTGGTACTCGGCCTGCCGCTGAAGCCGGAGAGCGCGCTTCGTGGGCGCTGCGGTCTCGGTTCCGGTGCGCGGGGACTTCTTCGGTGATGTCGACGTCGTATCGGTCATGGGGAACTCGATGAGAGGGGAACGGTAAAGGGAGCTGGGTCCCGCCGCGGCATGAATCCGATGGGTGCCGAAGCCAGCTTCGCCTTTGTCGGCAACACTGACCACAATGTTCCCTACATGCTGAAAAACAGCGATCTCTTCGAGGCGCTGCCGCCGCAGTTCCACGATAGTGAACCGCCCCGGGTTTCCCGGAGACCTCATTTCCTGAGAGAATGGGGTCATCATGACAAAATCGACATCGAAGAGATATTCGCCGGAGGTCCGTGAGCGGGCTGTCCGGA